>CAZCPS010000001.1:0-26344 GCA_964499895.1 uncultured bacterium
AACCGGCATCGGAAATAATCATGGCGAAAAAGATGGTAAAAAAAGTCAAAACCCAAGAAGAGGGATCCTTATCTTTAATGGAAGGCACATCGTATACATTAACCAGATCCTCGCCCATCTTGGCGATTGGCCCGTTTTCCATATAAGTAGGCACGCGGTCCTGTTTTTCTATTGCGATCAATTCGTAATCAATCGTCATGGTACGCACCAGCGCAAGTAATTCTTTTTCTTTGGACTTGGGCACCCAGGCTTCAATAGCAAATAAACTATCCTCCATCGGAAAGCTGGCGCTCTCTCTGGCAGCGTGCAAGTGGTGAAAATTGGTCTGCTCAATCAATTTATCACGCAAAGCAGGCAAATAGACTGTTTTAGCGCGTAGATCCGAATCGAGATCTCGCAGATCCTTCTCGGTCTTTAAAAATTCGGCTTTGAGCTCATGCAAAGGCTTTTCGATCTGCATTTCGATAAACTTGGGGAAACGCAATAACTCTTTACTGACCGACACAAAATAATCCAAGTCATTGGCCGAAGAAATATAGAGCAACTCTTCGGGACATTTTATTTCCCGCGCCTTAGAAGACTTGATGCAAAAAAACTGCAAATATCTTTTGCCCTCAGTTCTTAGAAAATCGACATCCTCTTTCTGAAAATCGCCGAAAGGCGAAACTCTTTCGATCTCGGCTTTCAGAAGCCGTATTCTTTCATGCGCCTTTTCACGCGCCTGCCGCGCCGAAAGCACCTCTTCACAGATAGCTGAGACATTAAAAACTTGAGTCTTTACCGGCGGCAGAATAACCGGTTCTTTTTTTAAAGTGCGGATAGCGCCAATCAAATCCTTAATAATTAACGGGATTTCTTTTACCCTGCCGGAGCCCTTGCCAATAAATTCGATAAAGCCGGCCTCTTGCGCTTTTTCAAAAAAGCGGTCCAAGTCATGCTTCAAACCATAAAAAAGATATTTTTTTACCGTTATAATCATTTTACCGGACCCTTTTAGCCAATATCTTTTGCTTGGCGACCTTGGCTTGGGCGACGGCCGCAAGCGCCTGATCACCCAAAAAAACCTTGATCTTTTTAATATTCTGCTCCGAAGAAGGGATCAGCACCTTTTCAAAGAGGTTAACGCGAATGGAGACATCACGCAAATCTTTTTCAAGCGCATGTTTTTTTTCCTCGGCCACATGGATTTTCTCGCGGATTACTACCATATGCCTAAGTTTTTTTAAAGCGGAGTCAAACCAGACCGGCGTATCAAAGAGCGAATAATCGGCCTTGGCAAAAACCACCTGCTCAAAAATCGGAATTTCCACTCCGGCAACATTCTCATATCGCTTGGCTACGCATTCAACCTGCAAGAAGGCCAAAAGGCCCATATCGGTCTCTTTCGCGAGCAGTTCGGCAAAATGGTCGACCTGTTCGATGGCCTTGTCTTTTTGCGTTTGCATCTGTTCGATCTCGACTCCGGCGGCAATAACTTCAGCCTGCAGCATAGATTTTTTAAGCTGCAGCGTAGGCAAATATCTTTCGAACTGCCGTAACTTCAACTCTTCCGCGCGCAGCGCGTTTTTCGTTAGCCGGATTCTTGCCATACTACACTTGTTTTAACCAATATTTATCTACCAGACTTTTTTTCATGCCCACTTCCTGCGACGAAAAACATTCAGCCAGCGTCTTCCAGCCCAGATCAAGCGCGTCATCCAATCTGATATTGACTTCCAAATTCATCATCCGCTGCGAAAAGAGCTGCAAAAATCTGAGCAGCTTTTCATCCCAGCGCGACAGCTTAAAGCCCATGCTCTGGCGCTCTCTGGCCTTTTTGGCATCCGCATAGAGGCGAATCATGGCATTGGCCACTTCGGAGTGGTCTTCGCGCGTAACATTGCCGATCACCAGCTGTTTTAAGCGGGAGAGCGAGCCAAAGGGATCGATGTAACCGTCATGCAGATAGAACTGCCCTTCAGTAATATATCCGGTGTTATCGGGAACGGGATGGGTTACATCGCCTCCCGGCATGGTCGTTACGGCCACAATGGTAATCGAGCCGCCCCCTTCAATGTCGACGGCCTTTTCATAGCGGGAAGCCAGATCGGAATAGAGCGATCCGGGATAGCCGCGATTGGCCGGAATCTGATCCATGGTAATCGCAATCTCTTTAAGCGCGTCGGCAAAAGAGGTCATGTCGGTAAGCAAAACGATCACATCCTTGCCTTCCATAGCAAACCGCTCGGCGCAGGCCAGCGCCATATCAGGCACCAGCAAACATTCAACGGCGGGATCGGTAGCCTGATGAATAAACATCACCGTTTTATCGAGAGAGCCGGCTCGCTCGGCGTTTTCGATAAAGGCCTGGTAATCGTCAAAACGCAGCCCCATGCCACCAATTACGACAACATCGGCATCAGCCTGGTTGGCAATCCGCATGAGCAATTGGTTGTAAGGCTCGCCGGGTACCGAGAAAATCGGGATCTTCTGTGATTTGACCAGACAATTAAAGACATCGATCATCGGAATATTGGTCTTCACCATTTGCCTGGGAATAGTCCGTTTCGTGGGGTTAAACGAGGGCAGGCCGATATCGATCTGCTCGCCGACGATGGCGGGGCCATTGTCGATCGGAGCGCCGCAGCCGTTTAACGCCCGTCCGAGCAGGGAGCCGCTAAAAGTCGCCTGCATCTGCCGGTTTAAAAAAGTAACATGGTCTCCGGTAGAGATGCCGCGCGTATTTTCAAACACCTGCAAAGTTGCCAAATCATTTTCAAAACGGAGTACCGAAGCAAAAGTGGCGGTGCCATCCTTCTTTTGAATTTGCGCCAGCTCGCCCAAGGCGACGCCTGCGGCGGCTACCGTGATCAAACTGCCGCGCATATCCAAAATACGGTCATATACTTTTTTCATTTGCGCACCATAATTCTTGTCTGAATTTCATTATATACCTGTCTATACTTTTCGGAGGGACAGGGCATGAAATTCATATTTTTAATTTCACTATGCAAATTGAGGAAAAAGGCTCTGGCGTCATCCCTGGTATCAAACGCGAAGGACGCGTCAAAAATATCCTGAATCAATTGAAAGAGCTCGACCTGCCGGTCCAATGATGAATAGGCGTCTTCCTTGTCAAAGGCATTTTGCTGCAAATAGCAGATCTCATACAACTCCGCCTTCAGATAGACAACCATGTCTTCGATGGCCGTACCCTCTTCGCCAACCACCTCCATCCGTTTGCCGATTTCATCGCCTCTTTGCAAAAAGTCGAGCGCCCGCTTGACCCTTTCGGTCCAATTTTCCATTTTCTCATTTAGCGATCCGCCGATTTTCTCCAGATATTTCGTCCAGGAAATCAAGGGATCGATGGCCGGATAGCGCCGTGCGTAAGACCGTTCGCGCGAAAGGCCCAAAAAGGCGCCCACCACCGACAATGTCGCTTGCGTAACCGGCTCTTCGAAGTTGCCGCCGGCAGGCGAAACCGTGCCGCCGATGGTTAGCGAGCCGAAAAGATTTTCCCTTATTTTCACCACACCGGCCCGTTCATAGAAAGAGGCGATCCGCGAAGCCAAATAGGCCGGAAATGCCTCTTCGCCGGGAATCTCTTCCAGTCTTCCCGAAACTTCGCGCATAGCTTGCGCCCAGCGCGAGGTCGAATCAGCCAGCACCAGCACATCGAGCCCCATTTGGCGATAGTATTCGGCAATGGTAACGCCCATGTAGACTGAAGCCTCTCTGGCGGCGACCGGCATGGAGGAAGTATTGCAGATAATGACCGTCCGCTCGATTAGGGGCTTGTTGGTTCTGGCGTCATTTAAAAGCGGAAATTCGCGCAAAAGCTCGACTACCTCGCCGGCCCTTTCTCCGCAAGCGGCCACTACTACGATATCGACATCGGCGTATTTCGAAAGATGGTGCTGCAATACCGTTTTACCGGCGCCAAAGGGTCCTGGCGAACAAAAAGTGCCCCCTTTCATGACCGGCAATTGCGTGTCAATGATTCGAAGGCCGGTGGTCATCATTTTTTGCGGCAGGCGCTTCTCGCCGCGGCGCAGACCTTTTTTTACCGGCCAGCGCTGAACCATGGTCACTTCATGCAAGGTTCCCTTTTCATCCTTAATCGTTGCAATCACATCGTCTAGAGAATATGAATTTCTTTCAACTATCGAAACTACTTTGTATTCGCCGGTAAGGGCAAACGGCACCATGATCTTATGTTTGAAAATCCCTTCAGGCACTTCGCCCAAAAAGCTGCCGGCAAAAACCTTGTCGTTAACTTTGGCGATGGGCGTAAAATCCCATTTTCCAAAGCGGTCAAGCGGAGCGATATAAACCCCCCTTTTAAGAAAGAGTCCGGCCTTATCCGCTATCTTTTCCAAAGGATTTTGCAATCCGTCGAAAATGGAAGTCAAAAGGCCCGGTCCCAGTTCGGCTTCAAGCAGCCGGCCGGAAAATTCGACGGGCGTACCAAGGCAAATACCGCGAGTATCTTCGAACACCTGGACTTTGGCCTCATCGCCGGCAATTTCGATCACCTCGCCGGAAAACTTCTGATTGCCCAGTATTATATAGCATACTTCGCCCTGGCGGACATCACCCTCAAAACGCACATGCACCAAATTTCCGAAGGCCTTTACGATCCTGCCCGTTGCTGATTGCATAATCTTTTTTTCGTCCATATTCTTCCTCTTTCCCGTTAGCCTATTAGCGAACTTATTATTTCACGGCCGGCAGCCCGGTTATGAGCGGCCCAATTTTCCACGATGATCAGCTGCGCGAGAAAGCCGAACACGAAATCGGCGGAGAAGGGATAAGGTTCGATCATCTCGCCGATCTTTTCAAAGCGGTATTCCTCTACGGCATAGTAAAGCCGCAGAGGATCAGTCATATTTTCCATAAAAACGCGTTTTAAACCGGCGTATTCCGCGGGCGGCTCGAAACTGTCCATATCCTTTTGCGCCAAAATATAGGCCGTCAATATATCCTGCGGATCCTCATACTGAAGTGCCACGGCGACATCAGATCCTTCGGCTTTAGCTCTAAGCGCGCATAAAATCAGCCGCACATCCCGTTCAAACATGAAATAATTCTTAAAAAAGCGGCCTTCCCGCTCCCTTTCCCTGAAATAGATGACCAAAAGCTCTGAAAAATTTTGCAGCCTTTCTTTGTTTGATTCAAACCGATCGATAAAATCAAAGACATAGTCCGGAAAAAAATCGCGTCTCTGCAAAGCGTCTTCAAGCTCTCCGGGACTTAGATTGCCCTTGATATCCAGCGGCCTTTCCAACCAGAGTCTTCGCAAATTGTCCAGATCAGTCAAAAGTAAAAAATCAGAGAGCATTTTTTTATCGGGGCAACTCAAGTTCATATCCATCAGATGCCGCAGGGCCTCCGACGAAAGCTCCGGCTTCTCACCCAACTTGATCTTGGGAAAAGCGCAAGATAAAAAATAGTACTGCGTCATGCAAACAGCTGGCTCCTAAACTCCAGACGGATAAAATCCGCTAATAAATCCCTTAAAGCCTGATCGGAAATATCGAGCGTCATCTTATCGCCATGCATTCTAATTTTGGCTCCGCCGGAAAAATCCCCCGAAAAGACCTTTTGTTCCTGCAGCCTGGCAAGAACAGTAGCCAGCAAATGACGGCTTACTTCTTCCGGTTTTACCTGCGCTGCGATATAGACGCTCAAATCGGCATCTACGCCCTCTTTATCGATAGCAGTAATAATGGCGTTAACCAACTTGGCGATCACATCGGGCCGTGAAAGGGTATCCTTGGCAAGCTCCGCCAAATCTTGGCGAAAGAACTGATTTTCGATCTGCTGCCTGAGCAGTTCCAGCCCCTGCCGGGCCGAAAGCTGCAAAGAAGTCAGAAAAGCTTTTTTTTTCTGTTCAATGGCGGCCTTGGCGTTCTCGATGATTTGATCCGCCTCTTCATGCGCCTTTTTAATAATCGCATCGTGCTGCAGACGGGCATTTTCCACGATCTCCCCGGCTTCCTGCCTGGCAGGCGCAAGTGTCTCATTTTTAAGCGTTTCGCAAATTTTCTGAATTTTATCTTTTCCTGACTCTAATGTTTTCATAAAAGCTTGACTCCTTAAGGCATGAGATAAATTTCACATGAAATACCAAACTTACATCCTAGCATACTTACCGTTTGAGAACAATTCTTCTTCTCCGCTTCAGGCGAGTTTTTTCACAATAGCACTTAAATTTTTGAAAATCAGCTTATACCGAAGCAACCTGAAGAATCGGTTTTGGGCAATTTCAAAGCTGCTGAAAATCCGATTCTTCAGGTTGTTTCGGTATATACCCAAATCTTGAAGTTCATTGGGTATATTTTCCGGTTTTATTTAACGCCGCATCATGGTACCCTTTTCTTTTGTTAAAACCATAGACCGCTATTTTTGTAAACTACAATTTGATGATAACTCTAATATTAGAAACAGCCGGCAGACACGCGCAAATAATCATGGCTAAAGGCTCTACCATTTTAGCCTGTAGAGAATCGGACGGCAGCAGCGGTCTCTCGACTCGCATCATGGCTGAAATCGAGCAATTATTAAAAGATAACAGGCTAGCTTTTAAAGACTTGGAGCATATTGCCGCCGGCTGCGGCCCCGGCTCTTACACCGGATTGCGTGTCGGCGCCGCAGTGGCCGTTTCCCTCTCTTTCGGGCTCAATATCCCCCTGTCCGGCTTCTCATCGCTTTCAGCCTTTGCTCCGCCGCACGCCGGAAAGCACATGGCGCTTATGGATGCGAGATCAGGCGGCATCTACTGCCAGCAATTTGACGAAAACAGCCGGCCGCAAGAGGACGCAGCCCTTCTGTCAACTGAAGAAGTGCAATCCCGGCTTGCCGAGGGCCTCCCCGTCTTTACGCCTGACGCAGAACTACTTAATAAAAAATTAAATTATGCCGGCCTACGGCAAACCACTCCCAATCCGGAAAAATTGGCCTCTCTGGCGCAAAATCATGGCTATCCATTTAAGTTAGCCTATTTGCGTTGACCCGGATATTTCATGAAATCTTGAGAAATTTTGGCAAAGTAGACGGCAGTTTTGGCATAAGGGCCCGTAAGGAAATAACTACCACATTTCAGCTGCGCCAAAGCCCCGGGCTTGATCGATCGTAAGCGACCCTATATTTCTAATATTAGGTAGCGTGCGATCGGTCAATCGCGGGAGCTTTCGCGTTGCCGAAATGGGCAGTTATTTCCTTACGGGCCCTAAGTCTTTGCCGGCAATGTTCTTGTAACATTGCCAAAAAGATCTTCCGCCAAAAATGACGAAAATACACTTTGTCATAAATTTCCAAGGGTATATGAAATATCCGGGTTGAAGTATATGGCCGTTTTTTTTATAATCGGAGTAATTATTTAAACCAATAACCTCTATGGAGACGATATTTCATGTCTAGCGTTAAAGTCCGAATGGGCGAATCTATTGATAAAGCTCTGCGCGTATTAAAAAAGAAACTCGACAAAGAAGGCACAATGAAAACCGCAAAAGCGCACCGGTTTTATGACAAGCCTTCCGTCAAAAAACGCGCCAAGTCCAAAGCGGCCATCAAAAGAAACAAAACTGCCGCCCGTAAGAAAACCCGCAGTTTCTAGCACTCGACAATTTAGATTGCTAAAAACTACCAATAGGCATATGCTTATCTCTTAACAGTTCAGGGGTATTTATTCATGAAGGACTATTACCGGATTCTGGCCGTAGAAAAAGATGCTACGCCGGAACAGATCAAAAAAGCTTATCGAAAAAAAGCGCTTAAATACCACCCCGACCGCAATCAGGGCGACACGGAAGCCGGCGCCAAATTCAAGGAAGTTTCCGAAGCCTACGAAGTGCTTAGCGATGAAAACAAACGACGCTTGTATGACCGGTATGGCGAAGAAGGCGTCCGCGGAGCCGGAGCCGGCGGCGGCATGGGCGGCGGATTTGCCTCTATGGACGAAGCGCTTCGTACCTTTATGGGCGCTTTCGGCGGCGGCGGCGGAAATGAATCGGTCTTTGACTCCTTTTTCGGCTTTGATTCAGGCGGCGACAGTAGGGCGGCCAGACAGGGCAGCAGCAAAAAAATCTCCGTCAGCATCACTTTTGAAGAAGCGGCGCGCGGCGTAAAAAAAGAAGCTTCCATCACCAACTATGAACCTTGTCCCGCCTGCCACGGACGCGGCGCGAAAAGCGAAAGCGACATTAAAACCTGCCCAACCTGCCGCGGCCAGGGACAGGTCTTTCAGAGCAGAGGCTTTTTCTCGATGGCCAGCACCTGCCCAACCTGTCATGGACAGGGGCAAATTATCAGCAACCCCTGCCCTGAGTGCCATGGCGAAGGACGCGTGCGCAAAAAAAAGCGCGTCAGCATCAGCATACCGGCCGGTATAGACAGCGGCATGCGCCTAAAAATGAGCGGCTACGGCGACGCGGGCGACAAAGGCGCGCCAAGCGGCGACCTCTATGTTTATATCACCGTAAAGCCGCATGATACTTTTAAACGCGACGGCGACGACATCTATCTCGATCTGCCGGTTACTTTCGCCGAAGCGGCGCTCGGCTCTAAAAAAGAGATCCCCACCCTACTGGGCGAAACTTGCCGGATCGCCATTCCCGAAGGCACCCAATCGGGCAAAGTTCTTCGTGTGCGCGGCGAGGGTTTCCCCAATGTCCACGGGCAGGGCAAAGGCGATCTGCTGGTCGCTATTATCGTCGAGACGCCCATTAACTTAAACGCCAGACAAAAAGAGTTGCTCACCTCTTTTGGAGATTTGGAAACGGAAGCCAACCACCCCCGTCAAAGCGGATTTTTCTCCAGACTCAAGAATTTTTTCAAATAATAGGGCCTCGTCTTGCTAAATAATTGCTAATAAATATATAGGTTACAATAACTCGTTGTTGTAACCAAAAAAGAGCAATTATGATATCTCGTATAGACGGATCTTCTTATTGGCAAGACGGCAAGTCCGCCGACGGCGCAAAGAGTTATATTTCCGCCTATTATCAAACGCATCAGCACTATCCTTCATGGAAAGATCTGCAAGAATATATGTCCGTCTCCGATGTGCAAACCGCCGTTCTCTTAAAAGAAATTTTAGATATCTGTCAATTAGACCGCGAGGCCGGATTATACTACATCGGTATGCTCGGGTTGCAATGCAGCGATCAGGAAAAGACAAACTGTCTTCGGATAATTAATTATTCCTCTTTTACAGGGCAAATCAAAAGCCTTTTGGCAGACACTTTGGAAAATCCGCCAATCATGATGCAAGCGCTTGATTACATTACAACTTATGCTGAAGATAATGCAGGCAGCTACCCTCCGCTGCGCAGCCTCGAGAATTATTTCTCGCTAAATAACATCACCAAATTATGCGCTGAGATTAAAGAGCTTTATAAATACAATAAAGATGTTGGACTGCATTATTTGACCGCGCTCAAGACCGGAGGCACATTAACGGAAGCAATATGCGCTACAATAGAAGCTTTTTGGGGTTATGTTGAAAAAGAAGAGACTGAGCATGCCAAAAAAACTGCCGCGGCAGAGGGTGCCAAGAACATCACAACCATCGGAACAAACTCATTACTCTACCCCTCAATAGAGGAACTCTTTAGCGATCAGGATATAACCTCCCTAACCAAAAAAATACTAAATATCTACACTATAAATGCTACCGTTGGCATGCAATATATTGCCCGGCTGGCGCAAAGATGCCCTTTCGGCACCGGGTTGTATCAGCAATGCCTGAAAACTCTCGACTTACTGGCGCCGGCAGCCACAAAAAGCGAACTCCTTCAGATTTTTACCGCGCTATCTGTCATTAAACCATTTATGGCAGAGAATCATAAATATCCTTCATGGTCGGATATTTCCGCCTGTTTTACCACCAGCTATTCCGAGGCCATTTATCAAATATTGGATATTTATAAACTGGACAAGCCGCTGGGCCTCTATCTGCTGGGCATTTATAATGAAAAATACTCATCTACCGCGAAAATTTCGGCAGGCAACGCACAAGGCGCAACGGGCAACTACGCCAAAAACGCAATCGATGCCGCCATGACATGGAGCTCGTACGCCGCGCGCTACGCGTCGATCCGCGCCGACGCCGCGGAAATTTTGGCCGCCTATGTTACGCCGATAAAAAGCCTTACCACGCTTAACTATATAAAATCCTTTATCGACACCAACGGCGTTTATCCTTCATGGAAGAATATTTCCTCAAAAATTTCCGGCAACATAAATTATGGCATGGATGAAATATTGGATATTTATAAACTGGACAAGCAAATCGGCCTCTATTTGTTAAGCGTTTTTAATGAACACTACGACTTTACCAGGATAATCAATCCTACCAATCCTACGGGCATATATAACAACTACGCAAAAAACAGGATCTATGCCGCCATGAACAATAGCGGCGCTATGGCAACGCGCTTCGCATCGATCCGCGCTGACGCCGAGGAAATTTGGAACGCTTATGTGAGCCCGCCTAATAGCTATTTAGCACTCAAATACATCAAAAGCTACATGGCAAGCAATAAGAACGCTTTCCCTCCCGCAACCGACACGACTTTGAGAGGCCTGCTGCCAACTACAAGCAATATAGTAACAACGATGCAAAGCTTTGCTGAATTCTACGCAATAGCGCCCGCTTATAGTGTACAATTAATACAATGGCTGGGCAACAATGTACCCCACAACACTACAAAAAACGCCTGCATAGAAATTATTAATAATTTAGCGCTCGATGCTTCCGTAAAATTGGCATTGATAGATGCTTTTTCACTAGGCTCTATCACCGCGCAAATCAAACAATATGTTCCATCCATCACCGGTTTGCCGCTGATCAACGATACCGAACTTAAGTTATTGCTAACACAAAATGATCCGGAGACAATCGCAAAAGCGATTATAGCCATTTATAACCAGGGCGCCGCCCTTGGAAAAAATCTAATGCAATATTTGGGAGTTTATCTTGCCGAGTCGAGCGCCTCCACAAAAAAACTGGTTACCGACACTATTGCCGCTGCCGGACTTACCACCGCTCTCGCCGGCTGTATCAATACCCCCACCGATTATCTGATGGCCATGAATTTTGTCTACAATTTTACAGAAAAAAATGGACGCCTGCCCGTCTTTTCCGACTTTCCTGAGAATACCGATTGTTATATTAAAAGCTCCGGTTCCGATGTACCTATTAACCGGATCATTACCATCTACAATCTCGATGCAAAGATGGGACTCTACCTGATGCAGCTCGAAGGCATAAAGAAAGGCGCTCCGGCAACCAATCTTCAATATATTGTTGGTCAAGGACTCTCCGCCGACCAAATAACTTCTCTAAAAGAAGCTTATACGGGCGAGGCCGCCACTACTCTCACATACGCCGCCGCAGATAGCATCGCCATTTACAACTTTTCTATTAATCAATTTAAAACTACCGGCAAATACCCGACATGGGAGGAAATTAAAGATCTCTTTTTTACAGCAACTTATAGCAGCCCAACCAATATCATGTATGCTCTTTTGGATGTTATAGGCATGGATAAAGACTTGGGCTTATATTTGACCAGCCTTTATAACGATAACGCTCCTGACCACTTCTATACCGACATTAATGGCAAAACATGCGACTACGGCATCAACATGATCAATAACGCGATGACCGGCGCTTTTTATGAAGCCCGGTATAAGTCGCTTCGCGAAAGCGTCTCTCTCAATGAAGTCATGACAGCCTATAAAAATTACATTTTCGAAAGCATTTCCATTTATCAATATTGCATTAAAACTTTTAAAGAGACCGGCCTTTACCCGACATGGGCAACCATTCAACCTCTTTTTTCCACAGCCACTTATGGAAAAGAAAACGAAAGCTCCGGCACCGAAAGCAACACCATGTATGCCATTTTAGATGTTCTGTCTATGGATAAAGATTTGGGCTTATATCTGGTTGGTCTTTATAACACTTGCTCTTTGCACACCTCAGAGATTCCGGCTAACAAAAATCAAGGCCAATATGGCAACTATGGTGAAAATACGATCTTCGCCGCCCTGACCGGCACCGACCCCGCAATGTTAGCACGATATGAAACTCTCCGCCAAAAAGTTACTTTCGCTGAAGTCATGACAGCCTATACAACTGTTAAATCCGATGGCATTTCCATTTATCAACATTGCATTAAAACTTTTAAAGATACCGGCCTTTACCCAACCTGGGATGACATTAAAACACTTTTTAACCCGGACACGCTCAAGCGCTCCGCCGATGTCATGTATGCCCTTTTGGATGTTATGTCCATGGATAAAAACCTGGGGCTATATTTAGTCGGCCTTTATAACAAAGTCCTCTTAGCCGGGGCCGCCGCCGGCGGCACTGATGACAACCAGTGTAAAAACGCGATCAGAGCCGCCCTGACAGGCACCGCCGCTCCAATGTCAACAAGATATGAAGCTCTCCGCAAAATCGCCACCGTCGATGAAGTCATGGCAGCCTATACAACTATCGAATCCGACACCATTTATCAATATTGCATTAAAACTTTTAATGATACCGACCTTTACCCGACCTGGGATAACATTAAAAAACTTTTTAACCCGGACATGCTAGCACGCCCCGCTGATGTCATGTATGCCTTTTTGGATGTTATGTCCACGGATAAAAACCTGGGGCTATATTTAGTCGGTCTTTATAACAAATTCCTCTTAGCCGGTACCACCGGCGCCGGCGGCACTGATGACAACCTTTGTAAAAACGCGATCAGAACCGCTCTGACCGGCACCGCCGCCGCAATGTCAACACGATATAAAGCTCTCCGCCAAAAAGTTACTCTCGATGAAGTCATGACAGCCTATACAACTGTTGCGTCCGACAGCATTTCCATTTATCAAACGAGCGTTAAATCTTTAAAAAATACCGGCCTTTTACCAACCTGGGATGACATTAAAACACTTTTTAGCCCGGACATGCTCACACGCTCCGCCGATGTCATGTATACCCTTTTAGATGTTATGTCCATGGATAAAAACCTGGGTCTGCATTTAGTCGGTATTTATAACAATTTTCTTTCGCACACCACACCAATTCCCGCCGGTAGCGATCAAGGCGCCGACGGCAACTATGGTAAAAACGCGATCAGAGCCGCCCTGACCGGCACCGCCGCCGCAATGTCAACACGATATAAAGCTCTCCGCCAAAAAGTTACTCTCGATGAAGTCATGGCAGCCTATACAAATGTTGCATCCCTCAGCTATTCTATTTATCAAACAAGCATTCAATCTTTAAAAGAGACCGGCCTTTACCCGACATGGGATACAGTTTCTAAATTTTTCACCGCATCCACCTCCATAATTGAAATGGTGAGTGTCCTTTTAGAGGTTGTGCCCATGGATAAAGATTTGGGCTTATATCTGGTTGGTCTTTTTAACAGTTACTATCCGGCGAGCAACTATGCCGCTGGCGGCAATGAGGCGGTAACCACGATTACATGGGCTATGGAGCACAACAGTCCCACAGTAGCCGAACGGTTCGCAGCGCTCCGCGCAAGCGGCGTCGCTACCTATGAACTCTTGCGGGCTTATAATTATAACATCTCCAAAAGTATTTCCATTTATCAAACGAGCATTAAAAGTTTTAAAGAGACCGGTTTTTACCCAACCTGGGATACAGTTAGGAAACTTTGCGATAAATACACTTCCCCAACTGAAATAATGTATGACCTTTTGATGGTTGTGTCCATGGATAAAGATTTGGGCTTATATCTGGTTGGTCTTTTTAACGATCTTTTGCCGGCCGGCACGAGTGGTCAAGGCGGTACAGACGGCAATTATGGAAAAAACGCGATTAGGACCGCCATGGAGAACACCAATGCCGGAATAGCCGCAAGGTTTGAAGCGCTCCGCGCAAGCGGCGTCACTCTCGATGAACTCATGGCAGCCTATAATAATAACAGCTCCAAAAGTATTTCCATTTATCAAACGGGCATTAAAAGTTTTAAAGAGACCGGCCTTTACCCGACATGGGATACAATTTTTAAATTTTTCACCGCATCCACCTCCCAAACCGATATAATGTATGTCCTTTTGGAGGTTGCGTCCATGGATAAAGATTTGGGCTTATATCTGGTTGGTCTTTTTAACAATCTCGTGCCGGCCGACAAAAGCGGTCAAGGCGGCGCAACCGGCAATTATGGGAAAAACGCGATTAAGACTGCCATGGAGAGCACCGATGCCAAAATAGCCTCAAGGTTCGCAGCGCTCCGCGCAAGCGGCGTCACTATCAATGAACTCATGGCAGCCTATGTAAACTCCAATTTGCTGCTCGCGATCAACAGCTTTGTCCTCAGCGATAAACGGATGCCGATACTTTCCGATGCTATTTTCAAAGACATGCTCGATACAGCGCTCATTCCAACCTTTATGAACATCTATCTCCTTGATCCTAAAATCGGACTCTATCTGATGGAACTGGCCGGCGCCGCCGGAAAAAATTCCGCCGCTAACATTAAACTCATTACCGATTCAGGTTTGGGTGCGGTTGCTATTACGGCCTTGAAAGGCGCCCTCAACACCCCAAGCGAACAAACTCAAAAATATTACGCTATTATGGAATACTATAAAACTCATAATAACACCTACCCCCCTCTTTCCAACACGCTGTTTAATGATTACATCTCGGTAGAACTACCGGAAGCATCAGTAGCCCTCATTATTTCCCTCTATAGCATAGATCAAAACCTGGCCCTATATTTAACGGAACGGCTCGGTTCTACTGTTATTGATGAGGCCAAAAGAAGCGCGGCTTCAGATCTTTTCACCGCAGCCGGCCTGCCGACACTTGTTAAGGCGTGGAATGACACCTCCTCCACTATAGATAATTACCTGTATCTGGAAAATTATTTTCAAAAGAATGGCGTCTATCCCGATTTTAGCAACACCGGCCTCCAAACCAGGTTAAAGCTTACCGATCCGGTTCTTTCGACCAAAGCCATCATATCTATTTATGAAATCAACCCGTCGCTTGGGCTTTCTCTAATGAAAATGCAAAAAATCCATACCGCAAACAATCTTACAGCTCAAACTGCCATAACATCTTTAATCAGCGCCGCCAATCTTTCAGCGGATGACATCACAGCCCTCTCTAGCGCCTACAACACGCCGTCCGCCTCCATCAACACCTTGACCTATATGAAAAGCTATTATTCGGAAAAAGGATCTTTTCCAACCTATAACGAACTTATTCCCTATCTCGGAACAGTCAGCGCCGAAAATGCTGCCAACATAATTAATATCCTCAAGGAAATCTGCTCATTTAACAAGGAGGCCGCAGTCCGGATCGCCATCGAAATCAACGCGAATGCCCCGCAAGGCGCTAAAAGCGCAATTGGCGCCGCCCCCTTAAATGCCGAGCTTAGACGCGTTTTTGACAACCAAAATCTCGCCCAATGCGTCTATGATATCCAAAACGAATACAATTCAAATCCCAAATATCCGCATAAAAATGCTATCTCCCGCGTCGTTACGGCTTTTGTTAAAGATATCGATTGGGGAAACTATTTTAGCGTAAGCCTTTCCGACACTACGAAATCCGGAGAAATCATGAGCGAAATGATCATTGTATATAAATTAAACCCGGCAGTGGGCCTTGAGCTCTTCCGCTTACTGGGCTTTGAACCTGATTTAAAAAAAACCGGCGCTACCACTTCCTTCTGGAACCAGCTTAATAATGATACTACTCTCTCCCCCGCCCAAAAGCTGAAACTTACAAACGCATTTAAAAAACATACTTATTAAACGCTATGCAAAGGAAAAAAATGAACCAGGAATTAGTCGACAGCATCTTTACCACCATTTTGCTTGCGGCTGAAGATATTGATCAGGAAGAAGCCAGAGCAAAACTGCTAGAAGAGCTGATGCTGCAAATGCAAGCCTTAAAGCAAAACGATCTTATCGACAAATCAAAACTAAGACAGGCTTTGAAAGAGCATCTAGCGCTCCAGGCAGAACAAATAGCCCTGCTTGGACAGGATATGGACATTAGCGCGTCGGGTATGGATAATCTGGTGCTGCATGCCGAAGCCATAGATAGCCTTAAAGAAGAGTTTCAACAAAAGCTAAAAACATTATGACGAAACACCTAAAGCTAAGCAATTTAAAGGAAAGACTCAAGACAAACAGCTTGGGGTTAAGGCTCTTAATCGGCCTTTGCATGGTTCTAAGTATAGCTACCTTTTTACACCTTAGACATGTCCGCGTCGAAGTTTTTTCAGTCCATGAGCAAGTCAACAACCTGATCATCGGCCAGATCGATTTGCTATACCCTGAAGAACAGACCACTTTAGTGTTTAAGGAAGAAGCGCTCGATAAACCGGGCGACATTTTTGAATTGAACGATGCCCAGCTGCGCGACATTCTCATTAAATTCGAAGAATACCTGGTTTTGCAAAAAAGCGCTTTTAATAAAGAAAATGCCATTTTGATTGCCCACGCCTTCCAGGACATTCTCTCCGAGCTGCGCTTTACATCGCTTGACACCTATAAAAAAATGGAGCTGATCGGCTTTCCCTCCTATCATTACATGGTCTGGACGCCCACCTCCGAAGATGAACCGATTACATTGCCGCCGGAATATTGGCGGGGGCTTAAAAGCGTCTCTTTAGAAAATCTGTTAAATGAAGAGATCGGCACAGAATATGATAGCGCCCTCTCCTCTTTTGTAATCGACTATTTCCTCCTGCAAAATTTGGTGCTGGTACATGATAAAACCTCGGAAAAAGCCTTTAAAAAGGCGCTTCAAAAAGAAGCTGTCGGTGAATTTTCCAGGCTGCAGCTGATCGGCCGGATTCTGGCAGAACAAAAAAAACTGCCGGCCAGACAGCAGCTTTTAGTGCAGGCTATTAAAGATGCGGTTCAAGATACCCGTTCACCCTACTCGTTTATTCCGATCGCCGGCGATCTGCTGCTGGCGCTCTTACTGGTTTGTATCGGCGCTTTTTATTTTTATATAATGCAGAGCGATCTGCTCTTGTCAAAACGAAAAATCGGCCTGCTCTTTTGCATCATGACTTTTACCTTTCTTTTTGCCAAGGTGATCGAATACATCTTTTTGCAAAGCCAGTCCGGCGTCATGGACATTGCCCGCTATCCTTTAATTGTTCCCTTTGCCGCCGTCTTGCTCTGCTTTTTGTTTAACGCGCGCGTCGCGCTTTTTATGGCAGCCTATCTCTCGGTCATTGTCGGCGTCAGCATCGCCGGCGACCATAGCCGCTTTATTGTAGCCAATCTTTTGATTTCCACACTCGCCATCGCGCTTTCCAGCGACATCCGCAAACGGAGGCAGGTCTTTTTTCTCTTCGGCCAGTTATTTGCCGTTTGCGTCATTTTGGTGTTTGCCAACAGCTACATCAACAATGTCTCGTATAACGCATTCCTGACCATGGACCTTATTACCGTTTTTGTCTTTGCTGTTTTAAACGCCATTTTAGTCATCGCCCTGCTGCCCGGACTGGAGTTTGTCTTCAATGTAATGACTGACATTACTCTGCTGGAATATATCGATCCGACCTCCAAAATCATGCGGCGGCTTACGATGGAAATCCCGGGCACCTATCAACATTCGCTGGCGATGGGCAATCTGGCCGAATCGGCCGCGCAAGCCATCGGAGCTAATGGCATCTTCTGCAGGGTGGCCTCCTATTTCCATGATATCGGCAAACTAAAACACGCGCTCTCATTTACCGAAAACCAGGCGCTGCAAAGCAACCTCCACGATCAGCTCACCCCCGAAGAGTCCGCCAAACTCATCATCGACCATGTTAAAGACGGCAAGCTGATCGCCCTCAAATACCAGCTGCCACAATCGGTTATCGATATCATCAGCCAGCACCATGGCACTTCGATAGCCACCTATTTTTATCTGAAAGAAGTCGAACGACATGGCGGCGATGTCGAAAAGGTCAACAAAGAACTATATCGCTACCCGGGTCCCAAACCGCAAACCAAAGAAGCTGCCATCCTAATGATCGCCGACATCATAGAGGCGGCCTCCCGCTCGCTTACCGAATGCAACGAACAAACCATTACCGCGCTAGCCGAAAAGCTGATCAGCGAAAAAGCCGCCGACGGCCAGTTCGACGAATGCCCGCTCACCTTTAAGGAGTTGGAAATCGCTAAGAAAACCATGATCTCAACCATTCTGATCTCCCGCCATGTACGGGTCAAGTATCCCGATCAAAAGTAGTTTAGAAGGAGACTTGCGCCGAGAAGTGGCCTCTGGAATGGCTTGGGTATCCGGAGACCCGCTGCGTTACCGCTTCCAGCTGCCAGCCATAGCTAAAGGTAATCTCAATATTATCGGCTACAACATACCGGCCGCCCGGTCCGATGGAAGCTAGCAGCTGCGTTTTTTTGTCAATTACGCTGCGATCCAGATGCACGCCCCAAGCCAGATCGCAAAAGAGATAAAACTGCAAAGACTCTTTGAGCGATTTATAGTTTAGCAGCTTCATTTCCGGTGAAATTAACTCATTTTTTAGAAGCAGTCCTTTATCGCTGACCATAATATTCTCGGCGTAGCCACGAACCGTCGCATAGCCGCCGGCGCAAAATTGCTCGGACGGCAAAAGGATAGCTTCGGTCTGCTGCCATAAGGCATAAAGAGACCAGCGCCAGTTTTTCGGCAGCACAGTAATCCGTTTAATCGAAAATTTTTCATACATATAACGGCAATTGGCTTTCGCGCGCTGCAGCTCAAAATCTACCGTCGTATTATAACGCGTCATATTGCCGGGACTATAGTATACGGAAATATCCAAGGTCGTCGAACCCAAGCTATCCCCAACAGTAGCCTCATACTCGAAAATAAACTGCGAAATATCGGAAAAATTGCTATATAGCGCCGTTTGGGTATAGGTCAAAAAGTTGTTGGTCCGGCTAAAATCATAACCCAGCGTCAAAGTGTGGTCAATAATGGAAATGGATTTGAGCGGAAGCTCATATCTGCCGCCAAGATACCAGCCCTTGCCTTTTTGCTTGTAGTGCATCGGCATGGCCGGCTTGACGCCTACGCAACTGCCGAAAATACGAAGGGTGTTGCGCCATGGCAGCGGCCAAATATAGTTGCCGGAGACCGCCCACCACTTATCAAAAATCTGCGCGTTCATCAGCTGCGCGTTAAGCTGGTGGCCGATATTCCAGAGGTTGCCCATGTTAAAACCTAAACTATAGCGGGTGTCGCCGGCAATCTCATATTGATTGACTTGATATGACGAATAAACACGCAGCGGAGGTTTGTCCTTGATTTCGATCACAACATCGGTCTCGCCCGGCTTTTTGCCCTGCTCATAGAAGAGTGAAGCAGAGCGGAAAGGGTTGCCATTCAGCCAGTCCATGTCGGAAAACATGGTGGCCGAATTGATATATTCGCCGGGCTTGCTGCGGATGAATGATTGTAAACGCTCATTGGAAAAGAACTTGGCGCCCGTCACGGTAGCGGTGCCAAGCCGGCCAACCATGATAATAAAAACTAAGCGCCCCGAAGAAATGTCCTGATCCGGCAAGAGCCCGACGCGCACTACCAGGTGCCGGTTCAAACGATAGAGTTTGACGATCGCGCTTTGCATCCGGTTTAAAGAGGCTAGCGTTAACGGCTGATGCAAATAACCCTCAAGCAAATTGGCCAGCTCTCTGGCCAGCGGTAGATGCGGGTTGGTAATTTCGATGGATGGAATCGGCCATTTTTTGCGCATTTCGCGCGCCGCCTCTATTGTTTCATAAACGGCAATCGCTCTCAAATCGGAACAAAGCTCGATATTCTCGTCCGTGATCTCCTCTTCGGGAGCTGCCGGCTCCATTTTTTCCGGCACGGAGGGCTCAATCTGCTCATAGAGCGTATTGGCTAGCAGGTCGTCTTGGCTTACGACTTCGGAAAAACCTCCCGTAAAAAGAGACTCGGCAATAATTAAGAAAGCAATTAATCTGTTTTTGCCCATTAAAAATTACACCTCATCCCGGCATCAAAAAAATGCGCCCTGTTATCAGCTTTAGAAAATTGCATCTCATAGCTTGCATAAAAACCAAGATTATCATAATTAAAAATTACTCCGGCATTAAAAATACCCGAATCCCGGTCCATAATCCCCCTGCGCTGTCCAACAATATTAGCCACGGGGTCATTAAACTGAAAATCCATCATATGCGTATTCTTCGAATACTCGTGCGCCCATAATCCCGAAAAATAGGGCAGAAAAACGCTCCGCCCAATATCAAATTCCTTGCCGGCCGTAAAGCCCAAAATCGTTTGCACCGAAGTAATGCTTTTTTGATAAATTTTCAGGTTAAGCGAGTCTCCATCTCGTTCGGTAAAGCGGAACATATGCGCGAAATAGGCGTCAACATAACATTTGGGCTCAAAAATCAATTTATCATTACGGCACATGCCAAAACCCAAGCTGGCCTCGAAGGCTCTGGTTTTGGGCTGCGATTTAACATCTCTCTCAATAGTGGCAAAATCAGTTTTGCGCACCACATCATGCCATGTCTTGTCCAATTTAACCATCGCATCGACAAAGCAGCTGCCTTTAAAAATCGAAGAATAGAGAATGCCGGAAAAACCTTTGGCATGCACCGATCCCTGACGGTCTGAAAGCGAGCTGTTGCTGTCGGCATAAGCCGCGCTAAAGCCGGCTACCATATCTTTGGCCATGCAAAAATCATAGCCGCCCTGCACGCCGCTACCCTTAAAACTGTATCCGGCATCGTCTTTCGTACTGCTCCTGTCCCCGAAAAAGCCTTCGCAAAACAAATAGGCGCCGCGATTTTGCGGCGCGTAAAGAGAGGACAAACTCTTTTTCTTTTCTTTGGCAGATTTACTCTTATCTTTTTTACCGGAAAACATAAAGCCGCTTTGCGCCAAATTGCTAAATTGTGTAAACCGCGCCGCATGCCGGCTTTCGGCATCCTGATCCGGATTTAAATCCCCGCGCAAAAGCGACACGGCCGACAGCGCCGAGGTGCTCTTGCTCTCCTGGTACATGCGCGCCATCTCCAAATGATTCTTGATTTTACGCAGCTGCTCTTGCGAAACAAAAATATCCGCGCGCAGCATCGGCGTTAGCATCTGAGGCGACATTTGATCAAAGGCTTTACGCATATCAATATCCGACAAGGTGTTCAAAGCGTCGCGCACCGTGGCAAAATCGCCAAAGAGACGGTTGCGCAAGTAATCCAGCTCGTCGGCCAAAACAAGCTGATTAAAGGTATCGGCTCTGGATCCATAGCTGCGAACAATATTAAAATATACATCGGTTGCGGAAAAATGGATCTCCGGAAAAAGGCCTTCATCCAAAAGCTCATCATAGCCGGTCACATTAGTGACAGTTCCCGTAAGTAAAGCCGAGCTCAGCACGGTAAACGAATCGCCGAGCGCCGGCAGATTTTGCAGATCCAGATGCACCACGCCGGCAATGACAGCCGCGCCGGAAACGCTAAAAAGATCGTGCGAAACTGTTGAGGCAAATTTAATGGCCAGAGTACCGGCGGATCCTTGCGAAAAAGCGCCGGTCAAGGTCAGCGTGCCAATCATAGAGCTGCTGCCGGGCATAATCGTGCCGCCGGTATTGAAGAGTGCCGGGACCTCATCTACTGGCGTAACTTGCGGGTTGATCTGGACTATCGTGCCGGTGCCGTAAAGATAGCCGCCGGTAAGCGTTACGGCTGAGGAGAGCTGCCCGTCAACCTGAACGAAACCTGCCGAAATATTAGTCTCATATGCCAGCGGCGTAAAGCCTACCGGCACAACCAGCGCCGCGCCTTCGTGCGTGACATTAACCTCATCTACCGTAAAGTTGACATCAACCGTAACGGTCGCCGCCTGCGATAGCGCCGCCTCATAAAAAGTGTCGGCGGTATTTTGCGGCACGACGCCGGAGCTCCAGCTACCGGCTGTATTCCATGCGCCCGACGCGCCGGTCCAATAGGGCGCCTTGACCGGATTATTAGCCGCAATCCAGACGGCAAAATCTTTAATCGGCAGATAGCCTAAAATCGAACCATATTCACCCTGCACATAACCGTCTTGCACATAACCGAAAGAGGTCAGGCCCACGACTTTCCATTCATCATCTTCAGAGACCATCAAAGGGCCGCCGCTATCGCCCGAGTAGGTCGCGCCCTCGAGCGTTACCGGAATCGCCGAAGAGGGCGCTCCAAAAAAATCGGTGATGGTATTGGTAGTGCCATCAGGATCGTCAAAGTCCTGCAAAAGAGCGTAGTGGCCGGGTGCAAGTATGTCGGAATACAGGTCGATCGCATTGCCCATTGCTCTTTTAAGATAATCGGTCGTGGTATAGCCGGTAATGCCGTTGCCGGTGCCGCCATAGCCGGCCGTATAGGCCGTCTTGCCAAGCCCCGTGCCGGTGGAAATGGTTGCCGGAGTGATAGAAGTCAGCCGGCGGGAGGTCATCAAAAAGGCAATATCGTTAATGGGCGGCGATCCGTCCACAAAGCCCGCGTGTAAATAGGTTGCCGAAAGCACCGAACCATCGGTCGGGCTATTGAGCGGATCGGCGCCAAAAGCTATGCTGCTATCGCCGGGAATAATGGTGCCGGCTTCATCGACCACATGACCGGCGGTAATCACAGTTCGCGGATTAATTACAAAGCCCGTACCATACTCCACCCCCGGATGGTCTGTTACTATTTTAACGATGCCAACACAGTTAAAACGGTCATCATCCGCCAGATTCTGATAGTCGGCATCGGTCTTGTCATCCCTCAGGATAATCGCAAAGGCCGAGCTACCGATCCACAAACTGAGAATTAACCACTTTATTATTCGCATCATTTTTCTTCTTTTTTATACTCGTATTCTTCTTGAATGAAAATTTCTTCTCTTATCTCTTCTCTCCGCCCCTGAGGCGTTACTTCAGTTTCCTTCCAGATAAATTCTTTGGTCTCGATCCGTTCCTTTAGCATTTCGGGCATAATCTGTTTTTTGATTTCCACTTTCTTGATCGGAGCCGCGCGCGGCGCCACGGTTTTTTCAACCCGAATTTTAATATTTTTCGACAGGGTGTTTAACAAACGCGCGTCTGAAACAACCACTTGCATTTCACCGAATTTCTCCGTTGAAGATGAGGTGGTTGCCGAAAATGTGGAAGAGGTCGAACCGATCGGCTGCGATGAAGAGAAAGAGGAAAAGCTGCCCATGCCGCCGCCGCCGGTAACCGAACTAAAGACCGTACCGATACTGACGGTGGCGGTCACTACCGCCAAATCGATCTGCTTGTTGCCGTCGCCGCCGGCAATACCCTGAATATTGGCAATGCCTCCCGTCTGCGAAGCTTTGCCGGTAGCGGTGTCGACATAAACTACCTGGTTGTCGCCCACATAACTTAATAAATTGGTTGCGCCGCCGCCGCCATTAATCGTTCCCGAAACGGAATACTCCAACAGATTGAAGGTGTCGTTCCCACTTCCGCCCAAAAGATTTTGCATATTAGCGAACACCGCGTTCGAGACCGTACCGGCATTATTGGCCGTAAGCGTCCATGTTTTATCCACATCGGCACCCTGCATCGTATTGCTGCCGCCCTGGCCGTCAACGGTGACCTCCTGGCTTTTAAGCCCAACATAAATGGCGCTGTTATTCGGCCCGCCGTTGACCGTCAGACCGCCCGATCCAACATAGTAGCCAAGCGAACAGGTGCCGACGCCTTGCTGCGCGACATTGATCTGCACAGGGTTAGTCCCGGCCGTGAGCGTGCCTTCCAGTATAAAGTTGTTGCTGTAAAAATAGAGCGGTAAATTAAACGAATTCGGATAGTTTAGGTAAATGGTGCCATTATTCGAACTTGAGCCAAAAGTTACTGAAGCAAAACCGGTAGCAATCGCCGCCATTTTCGCGTCATCGAATTTAAAAACAGCCGAAGTGGCGTTCGTGCCCAGAGACATGTCGGTATTGGAGCGCGGGATAAAGGTTAAAGAACCTGTGCCCTGCAAGGTACCCAGAATTTCTACGGTATTCTCATTGAAGATAATCGGACTTGCGGAAGCGGCGTTGCCGATATGGGTGCCGGCCGCAAAATAAATATCGAATCCGGTGCCGACCCAGCCGGCGCGCGAATCGAAATAGAGCGTGCCGCCGCCGGTCGATTCTATGTAAGCCGCGCCGTCGGCATAAATACCGTGGCAGCCGCTGCCGCTGCCGCCGCCCACTCCGTTTGTCGTAACGCGGCCGCTTGCGGAAATAATATGAGCCGCCAAGCCGCTAAGTCCAATGCCATAATTGTTGTCCGTGCCCGAGCCGCCGCTGCCGGTAAGGGTAATAGCGCCGCTGCCGGTAGCTCTGACAATCGCCCCGGTATCGATGTATACGCCATAACCGCCGGTGGTGCTGCCGCCGCCCGTGCCCGTAATCGAAATCCGGCCATTGGCAGTTTGCGCCCCACCCAATGCGCCGCTAAACCGCACGCCGTAGCAATCGCTTGTGCCGGAAGCTGAGCCGGTGCCGATAATGGTAATGACGCCGGTGCCTGTTGTCTGCGCCTTGCAGCCGTCAAGAAAGACGCCATAGCCGCCCTGGCCGGTGCCTTTGCCTAAGCCGGTTAGAGTAATACCCCCGCCGGCCGAAGTAATATCGACTGCTGATTTAAGGCCGTAGTTGTCATTCGTTCCGACAGCGCCGGTGCCGGTAATTTCAATAATACCGGCGCCGGTTGCCTGTACAACACCCGCCAGATCAACGCCATAACTGCCAATCCCGGTACCGGCGCCCGTACCCGACAAAGTCAGCTTACCGGTATTGGTAGCACATGTTGAAGTAGCGCCTGTCATGTTAATGCCAAAACAGGCGCCGGTGCCGCTAGCGCCGGTGCCGGTAACGATAATCGGCGCAGAGGCCGTCGACCGGATTATACCGCCGGCCGAGACCATAACGCCGCCGGAGCCGGTAGCCGTGCCGCCGCCGGTACCGTTCATGGTAATGGTAGCTTCGCCGGTTGTTTCCACAATGCCGCCTTCCGACACTAAAATGCCGTGAGAGCCGGCGCCGCCAGAGCCGCCCGTGCCGGTAATGGAAATGTTGCCGGTACCCGTTGCGCGAACTAGGACACCGGCCGTATCAATTCGAACGCCATGGCAGGTGTTGCTAGGGCCGCCGATGCCGGTAATAGTAATTGCGCCGCTGCCGGAAGAAGTAATCTGCGCGATGCCGGTCACAAAAACGCCATAATCGCTAGCGCTGTTGCCGCCCTTGCCATTTAAGACAATGGCGCCGGTAGTGGTGGAGATGTTGTTATTAACCGTAATACCGACAATATCGGAAGCAACCGTCTTATTGTAGTTGCCATAAACGGTAAGACCTCTTGCTCCCATGGTAAGGTTGCCGTTAATAACAACACTGCCGCCCTGCAGGATAATATCGCAGCTATAGCCTGAAAAATCTTTGGCGCCGACCGTCACCTGGCCGGTGCCGGCAAGCAGTCCAATGGTAAAAGAGGAAAAGCCGGTATTAAACAATCCCAGAGCGGCAGTCGGAAGCGAAAAGGAGTCTGAAGCGGTATAGGGTTGAATGGAGAGAGCGCCCGTTCCCGTAATGTAGCCATTTGCGACGGCGAATGCATTCGACTTGATGGTCAGAGTCCCGGAACCGGTATAAAACTGGCTGAGATTGGCCGGGTTACCGGTCGAGTTAAAAATGAGGCCGGCCGACCGGCATTCCAATAA
This sequence comes from uncultured bacterium, assembly GCA_964499895.1. Classification (GTDB taxonomy): domain Bacteria; phylum Chlamydiota; class Chlamydiia; order Chlamydiales; family SM23-39; genus CAZCPS01. The sequence goes on from CAZCPS010000001.1 coordinate 25,708, forward strand.
AAGAGGACTGATTGATGTCTTGATATATGAAGCGCCTTCCAGATCAATATCGGTGGCGCCGCTCGAAAAACACTTCAGGGTAACGCTGCCGGAAGAGGCTCCGGTAGTATAAATGACGGAGCCATACTCAAGCCGCAGAGCCGCATCGGTGCTGTTGGTGCAAGTAGCGGTAATATTGATGGCGCCGTCGGTGGCGGTAATGTTAGCAGAGGCCAAGCCGGCCGTGCCCATCCGTAAAGCGCTATAGGCGCCGGCGCCGGTGGAAGTCGCCACAATGGTCAGAGCGCCGCCGGTCGTACGGATATAAGCGCCGCTGCTGATCATGCTGATGGTGTCGGCGTTATTACTGGAAACAGGCGTTGCGATTGATCCGATATTGATAATGCCGGCCGTCGAATTAATGTGGGCTCCCGCTCCCAATTTTATGGCGCTGCCGGTATCGACAGCCGCCGCCGCAATGGTAATAGTACCGGCGGCAGTAGTAATAAAGGAGGAGGCATTGAGATAGAGGCTGTGAGCCGCGGCTTTGGAAGATGTTGAAACGGTCACCGCCGCGGAGCCGGTGCCTGTAGCATAGCAGCTGCTGCCGGTTAAGAAAATACCGCCGCCGGCAGTATAGGCCGAAGTGTCATTGGCC
>CAZCPS010000002.1:0-21797 GCA_964499895.1 uncultured bacterium
TCATAGAAAATCAAGATCTTATTGAAATCAAAGCTTAAAAATGTACAACGACGAGTTAATAAAAAAAAGCGGGCGAAAAACTATACCCAATGGACATCAAGATTTGCTCGAAGCCGGACTCGAACCGGCACGGGATATTATCCCAGAGGATTTTAAGTCCTCTGTGTCTACCATTTCACCATCCGAGCAAGATAAGAAATAAGATTATCAAAAGTTAAAATATTACGCAAGAAGGCAGCGCAAGGCCGCCCTCTTGCATGTAATAATTTCCTATTGATTTTCTTCCTTATCCGCTTCATCCTTAATCGGCTGAATGGTCATACTGGTGATGACAACTTCATCCGGTGAGGAGGGTTCGCCGGCAGCGCCCTCTTCCATTTTATAGCGGTCCAGCTTTTCCTTAATGAGGTAGCTGGGCGGCGGGATAAAAGCGCGTATGGGTTTGGGCGGCGCTTGCAAAGTCTCGACATTTTGCTCCGGATTTTCCGGCGCCGACACTTCTTCCTGGCCTTCTGATTCAGACTGGGGCAATGGCGCCCTGTTCTCTTCGGCAAGCGAAGATCTTCTGCGGCGCGACCGCCGTTTATCGCGTTTTTTAAGGGCGCTAATTTCTTCCGTCTCCACTTTGGGGGTCTCAGACTTTACGCTTTCTTTTCCGCCGCCAATTTTAATTGTTTTTTCTATAGAAGCATTTTTTAAGACCATGCGGGTCTCTTTAACTTCGATCACTTCATAATCACTAACCGGCACCAAAAAGGATTTCGGTTTTTCTATAGAACGGAAAAACAAAGCATGGCCAAACGAGATCACCTCAATAGCGTCAACATAATAATCTTCCTGCCCCACTCCCTTGCTATTGCGAACGACAAGCTTACAGCCGTCTCTGGGAGTGATCACAGTCTCCAAAATAGGTTCCCGTGTAAAATTCACTGTTATACCATGTTTAAATATTTATAAATGCCGTAACAAATATTGCTACAACAAGAAAGCAGGGACAATACAAAGCTTAAACAAAAAAGCTGCCGTGCGCAAATCGCATCACTGTTCAATAGCCGTTTGCACAAGCTGCCATGCCCGCGCTTTCCAAATTAATAATTTATAACCTCTCAGCTTATTCTCTAGATGCCATGTAAAGCATCAGATCGATCAGGCGATGGGAATAACCCATTTCATTATCGTACCAGGCGATCAGTTTAAAAAATCTGCTATTTAAGGCTATACCGGCTAATTTATCGAAAACGCAAGATGCAGAGCTTCCGATAAAATCCGACGACACTACTAGCTCTTCAGTATATTCTAAAATGCCTTTCATTGTTGTTTCCGAAGCTTTTTTAAGCGCTGCGGAAATAGCATCGTAGGTCGTATCTTTCGCGACTCTCACAGTCAAATCAACAGCCGAGACATCAGCTGTTGGAACCCGGAAAGCCATACCCGTCAATTTTCCCGCTATTTCAGGAATACATTTCGCGACGGCTATAGCCGCTCCGGTAGAAGCTGGTATTATATTACAGGGAGCGCTACGGCCTCCCCTAAAATCTTTAACTGAAGGACCGTCCACAGTCGGCTGAGTCGCAGTCATCGCGTGTACTGTGGTCATCAGACCTTCTTCAATTCCAAAGTTATCCAGAATAACTTTGGTAAGTGGCGCTAAACAGTTGGTCGTGCACGATGCATTGGACACAACCGTATCGGTCTCGGGGTTATATTTCTCCTGGTTAACTCCCATGACAAAGGTCGGCATGCCGTCTTTGCCAGGAGCCGAAACCACTACCCGTTTTGCGCCGGCGTGAATATGCTTTTTAGCATCTTCCAATTTTGTAAATAATCCGGTTGATTCGATCACATAATCTATGCTCAAATCATCCCAGGGTAACTTGGCCGGATCTCTTTCGGCAAAGACAACCGTCTTTTTACCGTCGACGATCAGGGCATTTTCTTCTACTTTAATATCGCCTTTAAAACGGCCGTGAACTGAATCGTACTTTAATAAATATGCCAGAGCTTTCGGTGGTACTAAATCGTTAATCGCAACTATCTGAATGTCATTTCTGGCATGGGCAAGCCTAAATACTAATCTACCGATTCTGCCAAATCCGTTAATTGCTACTCTCAGAATCATTTTTCCTCCCATAAATTAATTTTTATATTGCTGCTCCATTTTCGCAATCTTCGCACCACAATGGCTTGGGCCTTTTGTTCCTGATAATCAAAGAAATACAAAAAAAAACAGAGACAGCTTCGTTTTATACCCAAACCACTTCAAGATTTGGTTTTGGGCAATTTCAAAGCTGTCGCAATTCGTCGATCTTAACCGGCTTAATATTAATAATATTGAGCCGGTTAAGATCGGCAAATTTCGTTGCTTTGAAGCAGCCGAAAATCCAAAGCTTGAAGCGGATTGGGTATACTTCTCTTATTTAATATAATATGCCGGGAACTGATGAAAGTAAAGAAAGAAAAAGGAAAAAACCGGGACGACTTTTTCCTTTTTACAATTATTTAACAAATTCGATATAACACTTTTCAGCATCATCGCTGGGCTGGTAGCCGATGCGGATAATGCGCGTATAGCCGCCAGGGCGAGTTGCCATTTGCTCGCGCAGCTGACCAAACAACTTACCAATCACCTTACGGTCGGTATTATATGCACTCAAATCGCCTTTTTTGCAAAGGCGCGCTTCTTTGGGCGTTAATTTGTTATACCTTACCATCAATTTTGCAATAGCCAAACGCTGACTTGCCAGTGTGTTTTTTTTGGCCATTGTGATTAAACGGTCGGCATGGCGTCTTAACTCTTTTGCTTTCGTTACAGTAGTTTCGATTCGCTCATGCTCAATTAAAGACTTCAACATGTTCGCTACCATGCAGCGCTTATGCGAACCGGTGCGTCCTATCTTAAAAGTATGATTGCCGTGCCTCATGATTCAATTCCTGCTTTATCTTCTAAATACTTATTAATTATTGACTTAATGTTATCGCGATTGATGCCGTACTTACTCAGGTCCATACCCAGCATCAAGCCCATTTCGTCGAGTTTCTGTCTGATTTCGGTTAGCGACTTTTTACCGAAATTCCTGAATTTCAACATTTCGATCTCGGGCATAACCACCAGCTCGCCAATAGTATCTATATCAGCGGTAGACAGACAATTGGTAGATCTGACCGACAATTCGATTTCCGAAATTTTCAAGCTTAATTTGCTGAGAATGTCTTCGCGGTCTTTATTACCTTCGTCGATCAATTCCTCAAACACAATGGTTTGGGTTTTAAGATTATTAAACACTGACAGGTGCTCTATACCGATTTGGGCGGCAAAACTAAGCGCTTCCTGCGGTGTTACACGGCCGTCGGTTGTAATTTCAAGAACCAGGCTATCATAATCCGTATCTTGGCCGACTCGCGTATTTTCCACAAAATAGTTAACTACTAAAACGGGAGTAAAACAGGAGTCGATTAGAATTTCATCAACAACTTTATCAAAATTGACATGCCGCTCGGAAGGCACATACCCTCTTCCGATGCCGATCCGGAAAGAAATGCGTTTTTTAAACGGTTTGGTAGCGGTAAAGATGGCCAAATCAGGATTATGCAGTTCGAAACAGCTTGGGCCCATCATATCGCGCAATGTGACGACATAATAGCCGTTGTTTTGGTCCAGCATGTCCTGGGTTACATCCAAATCTTTCGTTACAATCTTGTGTTCTCGCGATGAATTATCTTCTTCGGTGGGCAAATATCTTAAAAGAGCGCCCTTCAGGTTTAAAATAATATGAGTTACATCTTCGATAACGCCTTCTACGGCCGAATATTCATGATGTACGCCTTCCATCATAAAAGATATGATGGCCGGAGCTTCGAGAGAAGTCAGCATAACACGGCGCAGCACATTGCCTACCGTATGCCCGAACCCGCGTTCGAACGGTTCCGCTATAAATCGCGCGAATGTCGCAGTCGCAGTAGATTCGTCTCTTTTGATCTTGACCGGCAACTCAAATTTGCCATATTTCAATGCCATAACAATTCTCTCCTAATACATTTTGAAAAATTATACGCGCCTTCGTTTTCTTGCACGGCAACCGTTATGAGCAACAGGAGTCGTATCCCTGATCACACTAATCGTAATGCCGCTGCTCTGAATACCGCGCACGGCCGACTCTCGGCCGGCTCCAGGGCCGTTCAAATTTACTTCACATTCCTTCATGCCATACAAAAGAGCGGTTTTGGCCGCATTCTGCGCAGCAACGGTTGCGGCAAAAGCAGAAGATTTGCGCGATCCGGAAAAGTTACACTTTCCGGCCGAAGCCCAAGCAATTACATTTCCCGCTAAATCGGTGATGGTAACAATAGTATTGTTAAAGGTTGCTTTAACATGTACTATGCCCATGCTGACAGTTCTAGAAATTTTCTTTCGCGGCGCCTTTGCCAACATGCTCTTTTTGGCGCCTTTTTCGGTTGCTTTAGTTTGTTTTGCCAATTTCAAGTCTCCTTATCTACTACTTTTCTACTTTTTTCCTGCCGGCAACAGTTTTCTTTTTACCTTTTCGCGTTCTGGCATTCTTTTGGGTAGACTGGCCTCTGACCGGCAGTCCCAAACGATGACGCATACCGCGATAGCTGTGAATATTTACCAGTCGCTTAATGTTGTTTTGTATAGATCTCCGCAGATCCCCTTCGGTCACAAACTCACTCTGTATAATACCGTTTAGGCGCGAAATATCTTCTTCCGACAAAGTTTTAGCGCGCATATTGGGATCCAGTCCCAGCTTCGCAATAATATTTTGAGAGGTTTTTAAGCCAATCCCATAAATATATGTCAGGCTGATCTCCAAGCGCTTGTTATCTGGAATGTCAATTCCAATTACTCTAGGCATATATCTTTTCCTTTTTAGTTATTTGGGCACTTATACCAAATCTTGAAGTTCATTGGGTATACCTGCCGCCAAGTTTGCCGCGTTTCAAAAAACCGTCATACTTTTTCATTAGCAAATGCGACTCAATCTGTTTTGTAGTATCCAGGATCACACCCACCAAAATCAAAAGCGAGGTTCCGCCAAAAAAATGGCTAATATTGGAACCGACATTCAGTAATTTACTAACCAGCATCGGCAAAATCGCAATAAGGGCCAGAGAAAGACCGCCAACCAGTGTTATTTTGCCCATTATATCTTCAATGTACTCTTGCGTCGGCATTCCCTGTCTTACACCGGGGATAAAAGCGCCGTTTTTCTTCATATCCGAAGCAATCTGTTCAGGATGGAACTGCGTTGAAGTCCAAAAATATGTAAAAAATAAAATTAAACCTACAAAACAAACAGTATAAACCCAATTACCCGGCGAAAGCATAATCGCGATGCGTCCAAACCATGTTCCCTGCCCCAAAAACTGGGCTATTGTAGCCGGAAACATCAAAAAAGAGCTAGCAAAAATTACCGGAATAACACCCGCATAGTTAATTTTTAAGGGAATAAAAGATCCTCCCCCCTGAAATTCCTGCCTCGAGGACTGCCTTCTGGCATATTGCACCGGCACCTTGCGCTGGCCCTGAATAATCAAAATCGTCCCCACCACTACCGTTATAAAAAGCGCCGCCAGAATGATTAGTGATGAAAAGGTCAACTGTCCTGATTCCTGCGAGGAGAGATTTAACTGATTAAAAATAGCGCCTATTACACTAGGCAACGACGATATGATACCCAGAGTGATAATCAGGCTCATGCCATTGCCGATGCCTTTATCCGAAATTTGTTCGCCGATCCACATTAAAAAAACAGTACCGGTTGTCATCGTAATCATAACGCTTAAATAAAAGAGCCACGGCACACCAAATGCTTGCACGGCAAGAACCTGCGGAACAATAATACCCGGGCTTGAAGCGTTCACGCCAATTGCGTATTTGGCAAAAAGCCATGCATGAAAAAGGGCCAGGCACATAGTGCTGATTCGGGTCCACTTACCGATTTTCTTTCGACCTGCCTCAGGGTTTTCTTTCATATCTCTGCGCATGGAGGGCAATATGCCGACTAGCATCTGCAAAATAATCGAAGCGGAAATATATGGCAAAACACCTAGAGCGATAACGGTCATTTGGGCAAATGCGCCGCCTGAAAAAATATCCATAAGCTGGAAGAGGTTTTGACTGCCGCCAACTGCTGATTTAAAGACCTTTACGGCCTCGTGCGCGTTGACTCCGGGAACCGGAATAAACGCTCCGATGCGGCATACCGCCAGCATTGCCAGGGTAAAGAGAATTTTTCCTCTCAACTCTTCAATCGAAAATATTTTTTTCAGACTTTCTATCATGCTATATAATCTTATATTTGATCTTGTTTGCTTCCAGTTTCAAAATAGCAGCTTTTGAAAAAGCATTAGCTTCTATAGAAACTTTTTTAATCAACTCGCCTTTGGAGAGAATCTTGATGCCGCCGGGCAACCTGCGTTTAGCCAGCCCTTTTTCTTTCAGGGTTGCGTAAGATACAACTTCGCCGTCATTATAAAACGCGTTGATTTGCTCCAGGTTCATTGACATGACCTCTTTTTCGAAACGGGCTCTGGAAAACCCACGAATCGGTAATTTCATGTACATCTTGAACTGGCCGCCCTCATTTCCGTAGCGTCTCTTATAACCTGCGCGCGATCCCGCGCCTTTATGTCCCCTGCCGGAAGTTTTGCCTCGACCCGTGCCGACGCCTCTGCCGATTCTCTGTACATTGACATTGCCGCGAGAGCTGTTTTTCAATTCAGATAGCTTTATCATACTTCAATACCTCTGTTCGCCAGACATTTCTTTTTGTTTTTAAGGCTTTTGAGAGCCTTAACAGTCGCTTTAACCAGGTTACAAGGATTATTTGACCTGAAATTTTTAGATATGATATCAGTTATACCAGCCAATTCCAAAACCGAGCGCACTTTTGATCCGGCCACAATACCGGTACCCGGAGCGGCGGGCTTTAAAAGGATTTTAGCGCCGTCATGCTCGACACAAATTTCATGGGGAATGGTAGTTCCTTCCATTTCAAAGGAAAACACATTTTTTCTTGCGGCTTCCGAACCTTTTTTAATAGCGTCGGAGACCTCGTTGGCCTTGGCAAAACCATAGCCAACCAGCCCGGCGCGGTTGCCAACCAAAATTAAAGCGGAAAAGGAAAATTTACGGCCGCCCTTAACTACCTTGGCGCATCTATTGATATATAAAACCTTTTCTTCAAACTCATCAGTTGTTTCTTCGAATCTTCTTCCCTTAGCCATTATTCACCTTTAAAATTTTAAGCCTGCGCTGCGAGCGCCTTCAGCGATCTCAGCAACAACGCCGTGATATTTGTATCTGCCGCGATCAAAGACTACCATTTCAATCTTTTTTTCGGCGGCCAGTGCGCCAACTTGTTCTCCAAGGCGTCTTGCAATAGCCTTGGTTCTGCCGCGAGGTTGATCTTTGCCAAGCGTTCCCAGCCCCAAAATGGTTTTTCCCTCTACATCATCGATCAATTGTACATAAAGCTGTTTATTGCTTTTAAAGACGGTCATACGGGGCTTCCCGGCAGATCCTTTAAGCCTCTTGCGAACGCGATAAACGCGCCGTTGTCTTGTAACATTTCTTTTTTCAACGAGTTTTTGCATAATTATTTTCCTTTCGTAGCAGCTTTTCCGGCCTTTTTGCGAACGCGCTCATCTTTATAGCGGATGCCCTTCCCTTTATAAGGTTCCGGCGGCCTTTTGGAACGAACGGTAGCGGCGAACTGACCAACCAGATGCTTGTCAATTCCGGTAATTATAATTTCAGTTCCTTTTTCAGTTAGCACTTTTAGACCTTCGGGGATGGGCACTTCGGCCGGAAAAGAAAAACCTATTTGCAATACAAGGTTGCTTCCTTTTACCTCTGCCCTATAACCGACGCCAATCAGCGCCAGCCTTTTTTCAAAGCCTTTACTGACACCCACGACCAAATTATTAATTAACGAGCGGTACAGGCCATAAAACCCCTTACCCAATTTAGCGCTCTCATCGCACTCTACCAACAATTCCGAGGGGTCGATCCTGACAGATATTCCATTTGGCAGTTTTAATGACTGCGCACCTTTGGGGCCCTTGGCCATTACGACGCCTGCTTCAGCCATTTTTACTTCTATACCCTTTGGCACGACAATTGGAGTTTTTCCTAGTCTTGACATAATCTTACACCTACTTTAGAACGATCGATTAAATTTCCTTTTACCAAACATAACATAGCAGCTCACCGCCAACCTTCAGATCCCTGGCAGCAGCATTGTCCACTACTCCCTTGGAAGTAGAAAGCACAGCGCATCCGATGCCGCCAAAAATCTTCGGAATTCTTGTATATGGCACATATTTACGCAAACCCGGAGAAGAAACCCTCTTCAATCCATGGATTACGCTTTCGCGATTTTTCGTGTATTTCAAGAAGATACGAATTTTATGTGTCTTTTCATTTGTTAAAAAATTCTCAATAAAGCCATTATCCTTCAGAATTTTCGCGATACTGCCATTCATTTTACTAAGGCTCGCATCAACGAAACGATGCTGCGCGGACTTGGCGTTGCGAATTCTGGTTAGCAAATCAGCTATCGGGTCGTTAACTGTCATTTTGTCTCCACTATTTCTCTTTTAAAAGGAAAGCCCATAAGTTTTAATAATTCGGCGCATCCGGCCTCATCCTTTGCCGTCGTAACCAGAGTAATATTCATTCCTTGAGTATGCTTTACCTTATCAAGGTTAACTTCAGGAAAAACTTGCTGGTCGTCCAGTCCAAGGCTTAAGTTACCCATGCCGTCTCCCTTCGTAGCAAAACCGCGAAAGTCTCTAATCCTCGGACATACAATGTTACAAAACCTGTCAAAAAAATCATACATTCTTTTCTTGCGCAAAGTAACCTTCAGACCAACCGGCTGCCCTTCTCTCAGCTTAAAATTTGAGATAGCCTTTTTCGCTTTCAAAATAATGGGATGCTGTCCTGTAATCATAGCAATTTCTTCGATATGTTCCTGAACAAAGCTTTTGTCTTTGGCAGCTTCCGCGATTCCCATGCTCACTACAATTTTTTTAAGACGCGGCACTTGCATCACATTCATTCCCTCATGGTTTTTAAGCATTAAAGGAACGATTTCTTCATTATATTTTTTTAGTAATCTTGACATCTCTTTTACCTATTTACCCTTTTTTCCGGCCGAGCGAAACAGCACTTCTTTGCCTTGTTCAACGAATACTAAATCTTTTTGCCCGCTTGCGTTCAACTTGGCCTTTACCTTGACTTTTGTTCCATTTTCCGTGCAGAGCGCAACATTGGAAACATGTATCGCCCGCTCAATGCTAATGATTTGCGCGCTCTCTGCTTTTTGCGTACGCTTTATATGCTTTTTGCGAATATTTACTCCGCCTACAATGACTCTGTCATCTTTCCTTGAAAGCACGGTGCCGCTTTTGCCTTTATCGTTGCCGGCAATCACTACCACCTTGTCGTTTTTTCTTATCCATTTACTCATAGTAAATCCTTCTTCCTTTATATGACCTCTGGAGCCAAAGAACTGATTTTAATAAAGCCTTTGTTACGCACTTCCCTGGCAATACTGCCGGAGACGCGTGTTCCGCGTGGGTTTTTATTGTTGTCTATCAGTACGCAGCTATTATCGTAAAAATATAGCTTCGATCCGTCCTTGCGCTTGATCGGGCCTTTCTTTCGCACGATCACGGCTCTGACGACTTCACCTTTTTTTACGCTGCCTTTGGGATCGGCTTCCTTCACGGAACAAATAATAATATCCCCTTCCGCGGCATATCGTCTTCTTGAGCCGCCCAGAACCTTAAAGCACTTAACCCGCTTCGCTCCGGTATTATCAGCAACATTGAGCTCGGTTTCCTGCTGTATCATTTCGCTACCTGACCTTTTTTAATATTGTACAATCCGGAATCTTTTTAGTTTAGAAAGCGGCCTCGTTTCCATTAGACTGACTTCCTGTCCCACCACAGCTGCATTAGTTTCATCATGAGCGTAATATTTCTTTGCCGTTTCGACCAGCTTCTCGTATTTGGGATGCCGCATCTTTCTGATCACTTTTACAACAGCCGTCTTATCCATTTTATTGGAAACAACGATACCTTTAATAATTTTGCGATCTTTTCTTTCCATTTGTTTATCCTTCCTTCGATGATCGTTGGCGCAAAGAAAGCAGCCCCATTGCTCTTGCAATCGTATGGCGTTTCTCTCTGATCAGGTGGGGTTTTTCCACCTTCCGGCTAACTGCCAGCTCAGTTTTCAATTTATAAATATCAGAGCGCAGATCATCGCATAGATTTTCCAACTGCTCATTTGATTTTTCATTCAGCTCTTGCATTTTCAGCATATTTATACCCTTTCCACTCGTTCTACAAAGCGTGTTTTAACCGAAAGTTTCGCAGCAGCCAGGCGCATTGCGCGCTGCGCGTCCTCACGGTCCACATTTGCCACCTCAAACAGTACTCGGCCGGGACGGACAACCGCGACCCATTGACTTGGAGCGCCTTTACCTTTACCCATTCGTGTTTCCGCCGGTTTTTTAGTAATCGGCTTATCGGGAAAAACACGCACCCAGACCTTACCCTTACGGCTAAAATATCGAGTTATAGTCACACGGCAAGCTTCAATTTGCTGGGCAGTTAGCCAACCTCTTTCAAGGCATTGAATTCCATAGTCGCCAAAGTCAACAAAATTCGCGCCTTTCGCCAATCCGGCCCGAGAACCTTTTTGATGCTTTCGATGTTTTGATTTAGCTGGCAATAAAACCATAGTTCCTATCCTCCGCTCGCTTTGCCCGTTAATATTTCTTCACCGCAATTGATCCACACTTTGACACCAATTGATCCATATGTCGTTTCCGCGCGACCCGTGCCATAATCAATATTCATACGAAGGGTGTGCAGCGGAATTCGGCCTTCTTTATACCATTCCGTTCGTGCGATTTCCGCGCCGCCGATACGACCGGAAACCTGGACTTTAATACCCAAAGCGCCGGCATCCATGCTAGTCTGCAAGGACTTTTTCAAAACGCGGCGAAAAGGCATGCGCCTTTCCAACTGTTTGGCAATCGCTATAGCGACCAGTTTGGCATCCAGATCAGGTCTTTTGATCTCTTCAATTTCAATCCACACATCCTGGCCGGTAAACTTTTTAAGCTCATTTTTGAGCACATCGATTTCCGAGCCTTTCTTACCTATTACCAATCCCGGACGAGCTGTATGAATGGTAACTTCAATCTTTTCGCTCATGCGTTTAATTGAGATTCTGGAAGCTCCGACAAGCGCGGATTTTTTCATAAGAAAGTCCCGTAGCTTCTTATCTTCGCCAAGTAAAAAACCAAAGTTCTTTTTATTCGCGTACCAGTTGGAAAGCCACTTCTTCCTTGTGACTAACCTGAATCCAATCGGCGATACTTTTTGTCCCATCTTTACTCCTTAATTATTCACCGGCTACTATTACGGTAAAATGGCTAGTCCTTTTCATAACCGGCGTGCGGCCGCCTTTGCTTCTAGCTTTTGCCCGTTTCATCGTAGGACCCGCGTCCACTCTGACCTCGTGAATGCGCAAATCGCTTGCTTTCGCATCGAGTTTTATTTCGGCATTCGCCACAGCGCTGTCCAATGTTTTCTGTAAGAGTTTTCCGCTTCTGAGCCTGCAAAATTTAAGTTGCACCCCGGCTTCTTCCACATTCAAACCGCGGATCAATCCGGCTGCGAGCCTCGCCTTACGCGGACTGATTCGTATATTTTTAGTAATTGCTTTTGCAAATCGCATAAATTATCCTTCCTTCTTCGTAGGATGCCCTTTAAAGAGCCGTGTCGGTGAAAACTCACCCAGCCGGTGGCCTACCATATTTTCAGAAATAAATACTGAAAGAAATTTTTTGCCGTTATGCACATCAAAGGTATGACCGATCATATCCGGAATGATCATCGACCTGCGCGACCATGTTTTGATCGGCGTCTTTTTTCCTTCACTGTTCATCTTTTCCACTTTTTTTAATAAGTGGTGATCCGAAAACGGACCTTTTCTTAAAGACCTACCCATTGTCTATTTTCCCCTCTTTTTCACTATCCACTTACCGGTTTTTTTCTTGGACCGGGTCTTGAAACCTTTTGTATATTGCGCCCAGGGAGTCTGCGGATGATGGCCCTTGCTTTTGCCCTCGCCGCCGCCATGGGGATGGTCAACAGGGTTCATGGCCGTACCGCGGACCGTCGGTCTAAAGCCCAGCCATCTTGTTCTGCCGGCCTTGCCGTCGATGCGCAAGTTATGCTCCATATTGGAGAGCGCGCCAAAAGTTGCGCGGCAATTTTCATTAAAGAGCCGCACTTCGCCTGAAGGCATCTTAATGGTTGCGTAGCCGTCGCTGCGCGCTAAAAGCTGCGCGGAAAGTCCGGCCGATCGCACCAGTTTGCCGCCTTTCATCGGCTGCAATTCAATATTATGGATCACCGAACCGAGCGGCATTAATTTAAGCTGCATGCATATGCCCACTTTAAAAGGAGGTTTGTCGCTGGTAGAAACAACATCGCCCGTTTTCAGGCCGGCCGGGGCCAATATATAGCGTTTTTCGCCGTCAACATAGTTCAGGAGCGCAATATGAGCGCTTCGATTCGGATCATATTCAATCGAGGCCACTTTTGCCGGCACATTCTCTTTCTCACGAATAAAATCGATAACCCTAAACTGTCTTTTATGGCCGCCGCCGCGATGACGGCAAGTAATATGGCCATGATGATTACGGCCATTTGTTCTTCTTTTAGATCTAAGTAAAGGCTTATGCCCCTCATCCGGCCCGCTAAGTTCTTCTTTTCCGGGAAGGATTAATTTGCGCTGACTTGGCGTTACCGGTCGAAACTTTTTAGTCATCAAATTGTCGGCGTGGAAACCCCTGCCTTTAGGCATGGGGAGGAAACGCCGCCTCCTTTTTAAATGTTTAAAAATGTTGGTTTTGTTTAGTTACCATAGAGAACCAACAAACTCTCACCGCTCACGCGGGTAAAGTCCTCCTCGACAAAGTTATGAGACGGTTTGTATATAAACAGCACTAGCTTAACCTCGTACACTTGTTTAACCATTTACCGCAGAGCTTGGGACTGGAGTAGCATCCCAAGGTGCCTATATATTCGTCTCTAACGAAGGCCAAATAAGGCCTTAGTCTGGTCAGGTTCAGGCTTGAAATTCAAGCCTCCGGCTTTAACCGTGGGGTTTCTGACCTTGGTTCCTTTTCTAAAACTTACTCGTCAATCGCGTCGCCCTTAGTCAAGGTAACGATCGCCTTTTTTAAACTTCTGGTTTGGCCGATATAGCCACGCACCCGTCTGGTCTTGGGTTTAGTAATAATCGTGTTCACAGCGGCAACTTTAATTTTTTTATCTTTATAGATCTCTTCAACAGCCAAAGCAATCTCATGCTTGTTCGCCTTCATGTCAACGATAAACACATACTTGGGGGACTCGCATTTTTTAACGCAGGGATTAGACGCCGCGTTTTTCAAATTCAAGAGCATATTGGACTTTTCGGTCACCAGGCGCTTTTTGATAATGGCATATGGGCTCTTTTTCATTCTGCTACTCCTTTGCCGAGCATTGAAAGAATTTCTTCTACCGCCGACTCCATAATTACGATATCGCCGCAGCATAGCAGGTTATAACCGTTGACCTGTTCCGCCGGCGTAGATTTCACCTTGGGCAAATTGCGAATACTCTTAAGCACATTCCCGGAACTCTTGCCAAGCAAGAAGAGTACGCTTTTTTCATCCAGATTTACGGCAGTCATAAATTCTCTGACCGCTTTCGTTTTCGGCGCTTCAAGGCTGCCGCAAAGCACATGCACATTATTGGCTTTAATCTTTTCCGCTAAAAGGAAACGAATGGCCAAACGGCGCTCGGCCTTATTGATCCGCACATGCTGATCAAATTTCGGACGGGGTCCCAACGCCACTCCGCCGCCTTTATATTGCGGCGCTGCCAGGCAACCCTGACGGGCGCGGCCCAAGCCTTTTTGCCGATGCGGTTTTTGTCCGCTATGACAAACTTCGCTTCTGGTTTTAGTGCTGGCCGACCACTGGCGGGCATTTTCCCTAATCGCTACGATGTAGTCTTTGATCATTTGTTCGTTTGCCGCTACTTCCAGCAGCTTGTCTTCAATGCTTACTTCACCGGCTTGTTTGCCTTTAAAGTCATACTTCTTTAGCGTTGCCACAATGCGCCTCTAAGCTATTTTTTATCGTGTTTTTTCTTTGCTTTGCTGATATAGACAATGCCTTCGCAAAATCCGGGGATCGGTCCTTTAACGATAATTACATTTTTTTCTAAATCAACGAAAATTACTTCTAAATTCTGTACGGTCATGTTATCACCGCCCATTCGGCTGGCTCTGGGTCCGCCCGGCAAGCAACGGCCGGGAGTAGAACGCATTCCGGTTGAGCCGGCATGGCGATGAAAGCCGGATCCGTGCGCGGCGGGGCCGCCGGCAAAGCCGTGCAGTTTCATAACGCCCTGAAATCCTTTGCCCTTGGATATACCGATTATATCGACAAAATCGCCAATCGCAAAATAACTGACATCGATCTTTTGTCCCAATTCATATTCATTTGCATTTTCCAGTCTGGATTCCAAAAGGCGACGGCAAGGCGCGACATTCGCCTTGGCATAATGTCCCCTTAAAGGCTTACTGACAGATTTTTCCTTTTTGCTGATCCCGGCGAGCTGCACAGCGCTATACCCGTCGAGTTCCATGCGGCGGACTTGCGTCACGAAATTCGGTTCTGCCAAAATCACGGTACAAACAATCGTATTGCCATCGCGGTCAAACAGTTGCGTCATACCTTTTTTTTTACCAATTAATTTAAGAGTCATACCAATTTCCTTAATATCACAGGGCTTAAGGGTTTTGTTTATAATCATTCTGAAGCTATGTTTTAGCCCTCTCACCGGAAAATAGATTTACGGCAGCCATCTTATAGCTTTCGGATACAGAGTCTGTACCATTTATAATGAAGGAAGCATAGCAAATGCAATTATTTCGCTCAATCAAAAACTTCGCATTTTTTTCGGAAGCCCTTTTTTTGCCCCGATTTAGCCTTAAGGCCGGCGTTGAAATCTTTTTTATAGGGGACATAAACGGCTCTGTCGCGACTCAGGCGTTCCTTCTCTTTATAGCCCCACGCCCTGCCCTCAGGCAGCATTTTAGCCAAACAGATCGCGTCTTTTAGGCTTGTGCCATATGGAACGGAATAGGCTCCGGGATTTAAAACGGCGCCGGCAATATATACTTTTACCATGGATCCGCTTTCAGCTTTTTTACGGATATTCTTAAATTCAGGGTCTGGATAGACAAGGCCGGCGATTGCCGCGATTAAAATAAAGCCGCACACGATAAAAAGAAAAGACCATTCAAAACAAGTTAAACTTTTATTTTGCATGGTCTTTATACTCAATCCGCTTCAAGATTTGGATTTTCGGCTACTTCAAAGCAACGCAATTTACTCTGCAGCTGCCGGAGCCGGACGATGAGCCCGCTTAATATCCAGCGCTGTTTTTTGAAAGTTGGTGCTGTTGTCTATCAGAGAAAATGCTAAATCCAATATTAAAGTAGTTGCGGTCGCCACGGCAACTGCGCTAAAACCAAAATAACTTAGCGCAAATGCAGCAACAGATGCCGCGGCTCCTATAAGCACTAGCGACGCAAGATGCTTAAAGCCGCGCTTTACGCGAATATCCATCATTTTGTCACCGTACTTAATAGCCAGATCGCACTGTTCCCTCGCTGCGCTATGCTCTTCTCGCCGGCCTTCCGGCAGCGCCTGTATTTCAGTTAAAAACCGATTTGCCAGATTTCTGCGAGCCCGAGCTTTACTCCATTTATAACCTTCAACTCCAATATCAATGATTTTTTTTGAAACTTCGGAAATTGCGCAAAGCTTTGTCAGACCGTCAACGCTAGCCACTCCAAGCCGCACTAATTTCCAGGTAACAACCGCATTCTTAAGATTACCAAGCGCGCAATCCACCCACTCGCTATACAGGTGAATATTTTTGTACCACACTCTACGCCAGGCGCCAGCCACTTTATCAGTAACATGAAAGGTTTTTAAAATACCGGTTACCGGCCCTATAGCTTTAACATCGCGTAAAAACGACTTGCAAGCATCCTCTGCATCTTGTGATAAATAATCATTACCAAAATGCAGTACGGATTCGCCCATTTTTTTCATCAGGCCGACAGCCTTGTTAATGCCCTGTGCGTTGCCGGTCGATTCTTTCAAAAGTCTCAATGTAGATCTAGCTGCTACCGTACTGTAAATGTCAGGTAAAACATACACCATATTACGCCTCAAAATTATAAATGTTGATTGAACGAGATCGCCTAATTTTCGCGTCGCCGCCATAATGCTTTGAAGCAAATATTATAACGATATATTAAGAAAAAGTAAAGGTTAGAAAAAAGATTAAAGAATAATTTTTAGAATAGCGCGCAGTCCGCCAAGAAAATTTTTGATGGGCATATCGCGCTTGCTTTCCGGCTGCACTTCCAAAATCTCCAGAGCGCCTTGCCCGCACGCTATAATTAAAATTTTGTTTTGCTCCAAAACACTTCCGGGCGGGCCGCCTAGCTCGCATACCCGGGCTTTTTTAATTTTTAGGTGTTTTTTTTCGCCATTGAATTCCACCATGGCCACCGCGCCGGGCTGCGGCGAGAGCGCCCTGATCTGATTGTGTATAGCGATCGCCTCCCGCTTCCAGTCAATCTCGCACTCCAGAGGCAAAATCTTGGCGGCGTAGGTCGCCATCGACTCGTCTTGCGCCATCGGCCGAATAAGCCCTCTTTGCAAATCTTCCAAAACCGAAATCAAAAGCGGCCCCGACAGGTCAATCAGCTTTTCCTCAAGCTTTTGATAGTTATCTTCCGGTTCAATTTTTGTTTTGGCGGCGGCCAGCATGTCGCCGGCATCGAGGCGCACCGCGATTTGCATGATCGTCACGCCGCTCTCTTTTTCACCGGCCATCAAGGCGCGCTGCAAAGGCGCCGCCCCGCGGTACTTGGGCAATAGAGAGGCATGCACATTGATTGTGCCATATTGCGGCAGGTCGATCAGTTCTTTTTTAAGAATTTGGCCATAGGCCGCGACGATAAAAATATCGGCTCTTAAAGAGCGCAGTTTAGCGATAAATTCGGGAGCGGAGGCTTTTTCCGGCTCGAAAACCGGCGTCTCGGGCAGCAAATTTTTGGCGCAATCTTTCACCGCGGAAGCAGTTTTAGCTCTTCGGCCCGTAGCTTTGGGCGGCTGGGTTACCACCGCAGCGATCTCCACCTTCTTTTCAATCAAAAAAGCCAGTATGCGCGCGGCAAAGTGGGGCGTTCCAAAAAAAACGGCTCTCATCAGGCTGTCTCTTCCTGCGCTATGCCTTGCAACCCCAATATGCCTCTTTTGGTCGTCTTGCAAAACTCGATCCAGGCCTTGATTTCCATAATCGGATCAACCTCTTTTTCAATTAAACTGATCGCGTCCGGAAGATGCAGCCCCATCCGAAATGTAATCTTAAAAGCCCTGGAAAGCGCCGTGCGCACTTCGAGTGAAAAGTTATTGCGCTTAAGGCCCACGAGATTGATGCCGCCGAACTTGTAGGGAATGCCGCCGCCGATCGTATAAGGCGGAATATCGTGCGACACCCGGCTCATGCCGCCCACCATAGAATAGGCGCCGATCCGCGAAAACTGGTGTACCGGCGTCATGCCGCCGACTATAGCCTTGTCGCCAACCGTAACATGGCCGGCCAGCATCGCGCTATTGGCCATGATTACCCCGTTGCCCACCGTGCAGTTGTGCGCCACATGGCAATAGGCCATAATCAAACAGTTATCGCCGATGCTGACTACCGAATCTTCCCGGCAGGAAGAGTTAATTGTGACAAATTCCCGAATATTGGTATTTTTGCCGATGGTGACAAAAGTTCTTTCACCTTTATATTTTAAATCCTGCGGCTTCGTACCGATGCTGGCGCCGGGCCAGATAATGCTGCCCTCGCCGATTGTCGTATAGCCGTCGATATAGCTATGCGACTTGATAATAACGCCGTCGCCCAAAACTACATTGGCCTTTACTACGGCAAAGGGTTCTACCGTTACATTTTTACCGATGATAGCACCATGCTCGACAACGCTAAGCGGGTGAATGCCGGCGGTATTGGTTTCGCAAAACTCTTTATTGGACATCAAAAACCTGTATCTTATAGTTGCGCTTGATCCATCAATGCGAAGCTAAGCTCCGCTTCTACTACCACCTTGTCATCAACAATAGCCCATGCCTTGATTCGACCGCCCTTATTGCTGACATGCAGCGCCTTGGCATTGAGCCGGAGCACATCGCCGGGCACTACCGGCCTTCTGAATTTAGCGGTGTTCACATTCATCAAGAGCGCGATTTTTTTCACGAAGCCCTTCTGGTGCACCAAAATACCGCCGGTTTGCGCTAGCGCCTCGACCAGCAAAACACCGGGCATTATCGGCACTCCCGGAAAATGGCCCTGAAAAAAAGGCTCGTTAAAAGTCACATTCTTTTGCGCTACAATCGTACCCTCTTCCAAATTCAGTTCAATTACCCGATCGACCAGCAAAAAGGGATAGCGATGCGGCAAAATTTCCATGATCGCCTTTACATCCAAAATAGTTTGAGTCATTCAACCTTACCTTGTTCAAATATTTTTTTGGCAAACGCGGCATTGGCGCGGTGCCCGGTGCAAACGCCGATAAAATGCCCTTGCAACGGAGAGCCAATCAAACAGAGATCGCCCATCAAATCCAAAAGCTTATGCCGCGCCATCTCGTTTGCAAATCTTACACCTTCGGGATTTAATATTCTACCCTCTTTGATCACCAGCCCATTGTCAAGTCCGCCGCCTGTTAAAAGTCCGCGGGCTAAGAGCGGCTTTAAATGCTCATAAAACGCAAAGGTGCGGCAAGAAGCGATCTCTTCCAAATATTTTGTATGTTCGCCGGCAAAAGAAGCGCTCTGGTTTTGCAGCAGCTTTTCCTCCGGATAATGCAAATAAAAACTAACGCGCAGCTCACCTGCCGGCAGCGCCAGCAAATAGGCGTCGCCGCTCTCCTGCCAAAGCAGCGGCCGCGTAATTTTAAGAAGGGCAATTTCCTCTTCCAGTTCGACTACGCCGGCCTCGCTTATCGCTTTCGCAAAAAGCCGCGCGCTGCCGTCGCCAATCGGCATCTCCGGCCCAAATGATTCGACCATTAAATCGGTAATGCCAAAAGCCAGAAGAGCCGAAAGCAGGTGCTCGACGGTTTGCACGCCACCGGCCGTTGGATCGCCCAGACAGGTGCGATTAGGGCTCTCCCTGACATTAGCCAAAGTTGCCGCAATCTGCGGCCGGGCGGGCAAATCAGTCCGGCAAAAACAAATGCCGAAGCCGGCCGCGGCCGGCAGCAACTTTACCTTCGCTTCCGCCCCCGAAAAAAGCCCCCGGCCAACAAGTTCCACCACCCGGCCCAATGTGCGCCTTCGCTTCATAATTTGTGCATCCTTTTAAAAATAAAAACAAAAAATTAAACGACTTAGGCTATTTTGGGCAAGAACGAAGATTGCGTGACAGGTACATAGCTATAAATAATAAACAGAATCCGACTATGCAATAATCGCCCCACCGGGAATATGGCGTAGAAAACACTCTTTTGGGTACAGATACCGCCAAGAGCCCCGGCCTGTTTTCCGACTCAAGCCGATCAATCGTCCTGCCGAACGCGTCAACGGCCGCCGTAACACCGATCGAACAGGCTCGCACCAGCGGCATGCCATTTTCAATGGCTCTTAAGCGGCCATGCTCAAAATGCTGACGGCCCAGCGCGGTTTTCGGATACCAGCCGTCGTTGGAAATATTGACCAGCAGCTGCGCGCCCAGCCGCGCGCTTTTGGACATCAAATTGCCAAAAGTTTCCTCATAGCAAATGGAGACCGCGAGCGGATGCCGGCCATGAAAAACTTTCATCTTTTTGCCGGCGACATAAGAATCATATATGCCAAAGGTAGCAGCGATGTCCTTTAACCAGGCAAAGGGAATGTATTCGCCGATCGGCACTAAAATCTGTTTCTTGTAATGGCGCACCCTATTTTCATGGGGCTGAAAATAAAAGGCGGCATTATAGGCTTTTTGCCCTGTTCGACCTTCAAAGCCGGCGACAACTTCGGCATCGTAAAAATCGGCAATCATCCTGGCAAAAAAGGCGTTCGACACAAAAAGATTACCTTCCTCATTCCGATAGACAAAAGGCTCGATCTGCTCTATCTCCGGCAGCGGCCCCAAATAGGCCCGGCACAAAGAGATCGCAAATTCCATGGGATAGAGCGGCCTTTTTGCTCCCAGAGCCACGCTGCCTTCCGGCAGAACAATCAAATCGGGCTTGCCTTCCCGGGGCAGAAGCGCAAAGATCCGCTGCCATTGCTCCAATAGCGGCACAAAGCCCTCTTCTCCCAAAGGATAGACTTCATGGGGCAAAAGTCCGGTCTGCACGAGCCAAACTAAACTCTCTTTGATGGGCGAGCTCTCCAAATTCCGGTATTGGACGAAGCCTATTCCAAAAATATAAGGGAAAAGCGCTAAGAAAATGTAGATGTTCAAATGGGCTTTTTTCTTTTGGCAAAAAAAACGATAGCCCCACAGGTTGGTCAGCATCACCCAAAATGAGAGTCCGTAAACGCCAAAGAGAGCCGCCATCTGCGCCGGCAGATAATGCCATGAAAGAGCCAACCCCACCGGATTCCAGGAAAAGCCGCTCATTATAAAAAGACGCGCCCATTCCGGCAAAACCCAGAGTGCCGCGATCGCCAATATCCGCAGAGGACCAAGCGCTTTATCACGAAAAATCAATATAGAAAGCCAGCCGAACTGCACCCCCCACAAGACGCACAAAGCGCCATAGACTATCATTATCAAGCTGCCCTTGTAGGCAACTTCGCTCATCCAGGAAAGCTGCACGGCCGAAATAATACTAAACCAAAGCACAGACAGCCAAAAACGCCTTCTGTAATCTTTGATTAAATACCAAAACCAGGCAAAACCCACGACCGCGGCCGCAGCGCCAAACAGCCCAATCCGGGCGGGCTGGCCTAACGCAACAAGCAAAAGGCTAAACGAAAACTGTAAGATAAAATTAATTTTCTTTTTCATATATCATCATAGACAGGCTCGGAATCAAAGCCGGCCCCACTCGCCGCCTTTCTGCCGGGAGAAAAGACCACCGCATAGATCAAACCGCCCAGGATAGCCAGATTTTTTAAAAACATGACCATCTGCACATCCCGCCGATACCCCTCTAAAAACCAGAATTGATGAAACAGGAGAGTAGTGGGCACCAGTAAAATAATCAAAAGAAGAGCCGCAATCCTGACCTTTATGCCAAAAAGCAGCAACAGGCCGCCGACTAATTCAAGCAGCGTGGTTATCATTAAAATGGCCGGAATCCATGCCAGAGCGCTTGAAAAGATTTTTTGCATCAGAAGCGAAGAGCTCATATAGACATGCCAATCACAAAACAGGGTGATCAACCCTCTTTGCGAGTTTTGCCAATCTATAATTTTAAAAACACCCGACGAAATAAAAAATAGACTTAGCAGCATCCTGCCTAAAAAAAGTGTCAACAGCTGAATTCCACGCATATATCTACCTCTTTCAATTTAAGCGAAAGAATAGCATAATGTTAATTCTTAATCCAAGCTCGACTTTGTATATTTTCAAACCTCGAGTTCAATAAGATCTTGATTTTATTAGACTTGCCG
>CAZCPS010000003.1:0-20881 GCA_964499895.1 uncultured bacterium
TCATTATTTAACCCGTCTTTTCCTGAGCGGTTTCACATTCGCGCTCAGCAACTTATACCCAATCCGCTTCAAGCTTTGGATTTTCGGCTGCTTCAAAGCAACGAAATTTGCCGATCTTAACCGGCTCAATATTATTAATATTAAGCCGGTTAAGATCGACGAATTGCGACAGCTTTGAAATTGCCCAAAAACAAATCTTGAAGTGGTTTGGGTATAATTCAGGTTACTTCGGTATAAATTAATCTTAAAAGCGCTCGTTTGCCAATCTTCATCTCTATAATTTTTACCATCTCCAAAGAGCCGAAAGAAAGATGAAGCTAAATAGCTAAAAAAACATTATAATTAATCGAAAAATTTAGGGGATAACATGGAAGAAATTACCGGCGCCATTGAACACATCGTCTTTGCCAATCCCGACAACGGTTTTACCGTCGCTAAAATCAAAGAAAAAAACAAGCGCGAACTAACCTGCATCGTCGGCATCTTCGCCGAATTAAAACCGGGCGAAACCGTCGTCTGCCGGGGCGAATGGAAGCACCATTCCTCCTTCGGCAAACAGTTCGAAGTCAAGGAACACTCGATTACTTCCCCCTCCGATTTGGTCGGTATCAAAAAATACCTTGAATCCGGTCTCGTGCGCGGCGTCGGCGAAGTTTACGCCGATAAAATCGTTTCCGCCTTCGGCCTCGAAACTCTCCAAATCATCGACTTGATGCCCCAACGACTACTCGAAATACCCGGCATCGGCAAAAAACGCCTCGAAAAAATTATCGAATGCTGGCAGGCGCAAAAATCTATTCGCGAAGTCATGATCTTTTTAAGATCCTTCGATATCAGCCCTTCTTTCGCCCAAAAGATCTATAAGCAATATGGCAACGACAGCATCGCCGTCGTGAAAGAAAACCCCTACCGCATGGCCAAAGAAGTCTTCGGCATCGGCTTTAAAATCGCCGACACCATCGCCGCCAAGATCGGCTTTGCCAAAGACTGCCCCGTCCGCATCGAAGGCGGCGTCGAACATGTTTTATGGGAACTCACCAACAATGGCCATACCCGCTATCCGATCGAAATATTTACACCGCTTGCCCAAAAAATCCTCGAAGTCGATGAATCGCTCATTACCGCTGCTATCCAAAAAATGGCCGCTAAAAATTACCTGACTCTGGAAAATGATTATATCTCACTGCGCTTTTTTACAACTTGCGAACAAAGCATTGCCGATGAACTTTTGCGCATCAAACTGGGCGACGCACAGATACGCCAGGTGGTTACCGAAAAAGCCATTGAATGGGTGCAAAATGAACTGCGCATCGACTTGGCTTTTGAACAAAAAGAAGCCGTAATCCGGGGCGTTACCCAAAAAGCGCATATCATCACCGGCGGCCCCGGTACCGGCAAAAGCACCATCACCAAGGCCATTCTCGAAATTACCTCTAAAATCACCAACAAAATCCTGCTATGCGCTCCCACCGGCAAAGCCGCCAAACGGCTGGGACAGATCACCGGCAAAAAAGCTTTTACCATTCATTCCGTTCTGGAATATGATTTCGCAAACGGCAGTTTCAAAAAAGGACCCGACAACCCCCTCAAATACGATCTGATCATCATCGATGAAGCTTCCATGATCGATACCTCGCTCATGTTCTACCTGCTACGCGCCATTCCCGTCTATGCCCGCATCCTCTTTATCGGCGACATCGACCAGCTGCCCTCCGTCGGCCCCGGCTATGTGCTCAAAGACATGATCGCCTCCGGCTGTGTCGGTATCACCAGGCTCGAGCAAATCTTCAGACAGGCCGCGGGCTCGCAAATCATCGCCAACGCCCACCGCATTAATCGCGGCGAATTCCCCGACATCTCTTCATATGGCGAAAGCGACTTTCTGTTTTTTGAAGCCAAAGAGAGCGAACAAATCGAACAGACAGTCGTTAAACTTTTAACCAGCACCCTGCCTTCCACTTACCATTTCCATCCCGTAAACGATATTCAGGTTATCGCCCCCATGAAACGCGGACGGGCCGGCACCGAAAATCTAAACCAGGCGCTCCAAAACGCCTTAAACCCCAGCACCAGGCCGCTTGTGCGCGCCGGAGGCCGCCTTCATACCGGCGACAAGGTCATGCAGATTTGCAACAACTACAACAAAGATGTATTCAACGGCGATGTGGGAACTATCATGCAGATCGACACGGTAGAACAGGTCGCGCTAATTAATTTTGATGGCAATATTGTTGATTATGAGTTTTCCGAACTGGACGAAATCGTATTGGCATACGCCGTCTCCGTCCACAAATTCCAGGGCAGTGAATGCCCGTGCGTGGTCATTCCCATTCACACCAGCCACTACAAGCTGCTCTTGCGCAACCTGCTCTACACCGCCGTCACCCGTGGAAAAAAAATGGTGGTTCTGGTCGGCACCAAACAGGCCATTGGCATCGCTATTAAAAACAATGATGTCCTGCAACGCCACACCGGACTGGAAATTGCTCTGCGCCGCTCATTTAAAAATCAGGAAATCGGAGCGCCGGGCGCGGATTGATCAAAAAAGGGAAGCTCCAAATCTTCAATTGAGGAGCCGGCCGCCAAAATCATGCCACAGCTCTCAAGCCCCATCATCTTGATCGGCTTTAAATTAACCAGCACCAACACCTTTTTTCCAATCAGCTCTTCCGGTGAAAATTTTTGCGCAATACCCGAAATAATCTGCCGGCGCATTGCGCCCAAGTCTACTTCCAGACGGAGCAGTTTGCTCGATTTGGCGACCTTCTCAGCAACCGCTATAGTGCCGACTTGCAGATCCAGCTTCTCAAAATCAGCGTATTCAATAATCGGTTTGGTCTTTTCCATAGCTATCTCCTTTTGCTCAATATCTGCGTCTTCCACTCTCTTAAATAAAGGATAGGGCGCGGCCAGTTTTTGCCCCGCTTGAACGGGCTCGCGCTGCAGCTCGTCCCAATGGTGCGCAATCAAAGCGTCCGTATTGCCTAAAAGCGCCCAAATCTGCTGCGAGACATGCGGCATAATCGGCTGACAAACAAGAGCGAGCTTTCTAATGCATAACAGGCACAAGGCTATCGTTGTATTCATCGCCGGTACGCTTTCAGGCAGCTTGACAAGCTGCCATGGCTTTTTAAAATCAAAGTAGGTGTTGCCCAACTGCGCGAGTTCCATGATGGACGCGGCTGCCTTGCGTAACTGAAAATGGCTATATGCCAGATCAATCTGATTGACCAGCATTGTCGCCTCTTTTAAGAAGTCCTTGTCCATCCGGTCCAATTCATGCATGGGAGGCACCACGCCATCGCAATTATTTTGGGCAAAAACCATCGTGCGATGCACAAAATTACCCAGCTTGCCAAGCAGCATCGCGTTGCAGGCCGTCTGAAAATCTTTCCACTTGAAATCAGCGTCAGAATTTTCCGGCGCGTTCGACGCCAAATAAAAACGAATCTGATCGCTTTTAAACTTCTTAAAAAAATCCTCCAGATCAATATACCAGTTATCCGATTTGGAAAACTGTTTGCCTTCCAATAGCAAAAATTCGTTGGCCGGAACATTATCCGGCAGCTTGTAGGGTTTCTTTTGCCCCATTATCATCGCCGGAAAAAAGACCGTGTGAAACGGGATGTTATCCTTACCGATAAACTCCACCAGTTCCGTATCAGGAGAGAGCCAATAGTCCTTCCAGCGCTCTTTATCTCCAATTTTAGCCGCCCACTCTTTTGCGGCTGAGATATAGCCAATCGGCGCGTCAAACCATACATATAAAACCTTGCCTTCAGTGCCCGCCAGCGGCACAGGTACGCCCCATGTGGCGTCGCGCGTGATCGCCCTCGGCTTTAAATCGTCAATGTAATGCTGTGTAAACTTTAGAACATTGGCTTTCCAGTCTTTTTTGGAAAGCCAGTCGGAAAGCCGATCTTTAAACTTGTCAAACCGCATGTACCAGTGTTTGCTGGGTTTTAAAATGAGCGGCGCGCCGGATTGTTTGGAGCGCGGCTTTTTTAAATCGAGCGCCTCGTAGCTGGCGCCGCAAGAGCCGCATTCATCGCCTCTGGCCTTGTCATAGCCGCAACGCGGACAGATGCCCACCACATAGCGGTCGGCTAAAAATTTTTGCTCCTGTTCGGAGAATAGATGGTTTTCCGTGCGCTCTTCAATATATCCGCCGTTATATAACTCTAAAAAGAACTCTTGCGCGGTCTCGGCATGATAGGGGTTCGTAGTGCGGGAAAAGTGGTCGAAAGCAAAATCGAGCTTGGAAAAAAGCTCTCTATTGATCTTGTGGAAATGGTCTACATGTTCTCTGTAGCTGCGGCCCGCCTTCTCGGCACTCATAGTAATGGCCACACCATACTCGTCCGAACCGCACAGGTAAAGCACATCAGAGCCTTTAAGCCGGCAATATCTCGCATAGCAGTCGCCCGGCAAATACGCGCCGGCTATATGGCCGAAATGCAAAGGGCCGTTGGCATAGGGCAACGCCGATGTGATTAAGACCCTTTTACTCATAGTCCGTCCGCTCCGGCGTTTGCGCTTCTTCAATTTTCACTTCCTTTTTGCCTTCCGCCATCAAATTCAGCTCAGCAAGAATGTCGCTTAAAGTAGTGCTCTGATTTCGCTCAATACGCGTTCTAGCCATCTTGATTGCAAAATTAGCCAAATCAAAGTTATTATCAAACAAATGCCGAAGTTTTTCATTGGTTAGTAATTCAACGATCTTTTTCATTTTTTCTCCCATTGCGATCTTAGCTTTTACCTTTGCTCTCTTCTTCTGCGATTAATATATTGCGCAGCTCTGCGTAGGCTTTGTTCAGATCATCGTTACAAATAACATAATTATATTGGCCGGCCGCCGCCATTTCACGCTCCGCTTGCGATAGCCTTTCTTCTATTTCCTCAATGGATTCCGTATTCCGCTTCCTGAGCCGACATCTCAGCTCGGCCATCGATGGAGCCGTAATAAAGATAAATATGGCCGGCAACTTGCCCTTAAGCTGCATTGCCCCTTGCGTGTCAATAACCAAAAAGACATGCTTGCCCAATTTTGTCGCAGCTTCGATATCCTGCCGTCCGGTACCATAAAATTCACCGAAAACATTTGCATATTCCAAAAAATCACCAAGGTCGCGTTTTCGTTCAAATTCCTTGCGCGAAATAAAATGGTATTCCCGACCGTCCTCTTCGCCGGGGCGCATTTGCCGAGTTGTATACGAAACACTCTCGGAAATATGCGGAAATTCAGCTTTCAGCCTCTCTACCAAAGTGTTTTTACCCGCGCCGGCCGGCGCGCTAACAACAAAAAAAAGCCCCTTACTCAATGTTTTGCACCTGCTCTCTAATTTTTTCCAGTTCCGTTTTAATGCATACGACACTATTTAACACCGAAAGCAGCGTAGACTTCGAACCGATCGTATTAATCTCCCGCATCGCTTCCTGCAAAATAAAGTCCAGTTTACGGCCGATCGCGCCCTCTTCCTGCAAAGCTGCCAAAAGGGCATGCATATGCGAGCGCAACCTGATAATCTCTTCATTGATGTCAAGCTTGTCAGCCAAAAGCGCCACTTCCCTTAAAAGCCGTTCGTCAACGCCCTCATTAAATATCTCGGAAAGCCTTTCTTTAAGCTTCTCACGATATTGCAAGGCGGCTTCCGGCGCGCTTTTTTCGATCAGATCCACATGGCTGCCGATCCCTTTTATTCGGCTCAAAATATCGGTGGTAAGCTGCTCGCCCTCTTCCTGTTTCATCTTTAACAGTTCCGCGACCGCTTTTTTGACCGTATCAATCAAAAGCTCTTTATCTTCAAATTCCACCATAGCCGGCATTTTCCGGCTCTCTTCGATCAAAAACGGCAAATCCAGCGACTTGGCGGAATAGCCCAAAGCCCCGCACAACTCTCCATAAGCCTTTTGCAAGGAATGGAGCTGCTGCAAGTCGGGTAAATTATCGGCCATTTTGTCCGCCGCAAAAAAGACCCGCAAGCCTACCTGTCCGCGAAGAATAAACGATGCCAGCATTTTCTTGAGCTCAATTTCATAACGGAAAAGCTCTTTCGGCTGCGAGATATTAATTTCCAGATACTTACGATTTACAGACTGGATTTCCACTACTAAACGGCCTTTGGCAGACTGCCTTTCGCTGCGTCCATATCCTGTCATGCTTCTGGGCATTGGCTTCCTTATTTAATATAAAGTAACACCTACTCTACTATCATATCAAGCCGCTCTTTCTACAAAGTATTTTTTGCAGAAAAGAGAGCCGATGGATTGGGCAAGGGCCCAGTCTTAAAATTGCTTCTATATGCTTTTTAGTTCCATAGCCTTTATGTTCGTTAAACGCATATTCCGGCCATTTTTCATGGTGTCGGCGCATTATGCGATCCCTTTCAACCTTAGCAATGACCGACGCCGCGGCAACCAACATCGAAAGCTCATCGCCGCGCACTATCGTTTGGCATGGCATATCAACTTTCGGCGCCGCAGGGCCGTCAATGAGCAGATAATCGGGCCTCGTCTTTAAAGCCGCTACCGCCCTTTTCATAGCCAGAAGAGCCGCTTGCAAAATATTGACGCGCTCTATTGCCGCCACATTCACGATCCCCACGCCATAATCAACGCGGCAATCATTCGTCAAACAAGAATAAATATGCTCGCGCTGCAAAGCCGAAAGTTTTTTGGAGTCGTCTATGCCCGCCAGAAAAAAATCGGGCGGAAAAACACATGCGGCCGCTACTACCTCTCCGGCTAGCGGCCCGCGGCCTGCTTCATCAACTCCAGCTACAATATAACCGCCATTCCAGAGCGGCCTTTCATACCGATCGGTTGGCATCGCTCTTTGCCGCCGCTGCTATTCTTGCGTCTCGGCAGGGCTTTCTACCGGTTCGATCGCTTCCTCTATCAGCAATGCTGCGCTAATTTTCTTATGAATTTTTTCATCAATTTTGGCAGCTTTGCCGGCCTTTCCGCACAGGTAATATAATTTTGCGCGGCTCACCTTACCCGATCGCATCACTTCTACCTTGCTAAGACGAGGCGAATGACGCATAAAGACTTTCTCCATACTGCAGCCATAGGCGTTGCGATAAACGGTAAAAGTTTCATTAATTCCACAGCCTTTCATAGCAATGACAATGCCGGCAAAAACCTGGTTTCGCTCTTTTTGGCCTTCCACGATCCTAATATGGACGCGGACTGTATCGCCGATCTTAAATTCGGGACAATTTTTATGTAAAAAGCCCTTTTCGATTTCTTGTATCAATTGGCTTCGGCTCACTTCTTTTCTCCTTATTTACAGCTTTTTTTCAATTGTTGGTGATTCAAAAATAAATCCGGGCGGACGGCTTTCGTCTTTTTAACTCTTTCGCTATATTGCCAATCCAAAATCCGCGCGTGGTGGCCGCCTCTCAGCACTTCAGGCACTTCCACTCCGTCAAAACAAACCGGTTTGGTATATTGCGGAGCATCAAATAAAGAATCTTCAAAAGAATCTTCCTCCGCCGCCAGCGGATTGCCCAACACCTTTGGTACAAATCGCACCAAGGCATCAAGGAGAACAATCGCCGCCAAACAGCCATTTGTCAGCACAAAATCGCCGATACTTATTTCGAGATCCACCTCTTTATTTATAACTCTTTCATCTATGCCTTCGTAATGGCCGCACAGTAAAATCAAGTGCTTTTCCAGCGACAGCTCCCGGCAAATCTTCGAGTCTAACTTTTTTCCTTGCGGCGAAAGATAGATCACCTTGGAATCTTCTTCTCTAACCGCTCTGATCGCATCGGAGACCGGCTGCGGCATGATCACCATGCCCGGCCCGCCGCCAAAAGGACGATCGTCAACTTTTTTATGCCTGCCCTTGGCAAAATCCCTGATATTTACCTGTCTTATATCCAAGAGCCCCTTCTCCCTGGCGCGTTTAATTATGCTCTCGTCAAAGGGGCCTCTAAAATACTCCGGAAATAAGGATAAAATATCAATGCGCATAATAGCTGTTATTTTTTCGCGCTCTTTTTTACCGGTTTTGCAGCCTTTTCAACTTTAGGCTTGCTTTTCTTTTTCACTTTCTTGGCCATCATCGCCTGAATCACCGCCGGAGCCGCTTTTCTTAAAAGGGATTGCACTCTTTCCGAGACAATCGCGCCTCTGTCCACCCAGAATTGCACTCTCTCGCTCTCAACGGTCAAATAATTGTCTTCTTTACCATGCGGATCATAGTGTCCGAGTTTCTCAAGATATTTACCATCCCGCGGAAACCTGCGGTCCGCCAAAACAATGCGGTATGACTGGCGATTTCTTCGCCCTTGCTGTCTTAATCTAATTACTAACGCCATGTTGTATCTCCCATTAGCTTGCTTACTTGCGACATGTCAGGAACTATTCCCTTTTTTTCCATATTCGGCATATTTTTAAATAACTGTTTTATTCTTTTAAATCCTTTGACGAGCCGGTTGACGGCATCGATCGAAACGCCTGCGCCGTAAGAAAGCCGTTTGCGCCGCGAATAATCCAATTCTACCGCCTCCTGGCGCTCTTTTTGCGTCATCGACAGGATAATCGACTCAGCCTCTTTCATCTGGTCTTCCGGCACCGACAGATCTTTTAACTGCGAAAATCCGGGCACCATCTTGAGCAGACCTTTCATCGATCCCATCTTTTTGATCATCCCCATCTGCTTGAGGTAATCTTCATAATTAAATGTCGCCTTACGCAGTTTTTTTTCCGTCTCCCTAGCCTCTTCTTCGTCGAAATTCTCCTGCGCTCTTCGCACCAGGTTAATAATATCGCCCATACCCGTAATCCGGTCAGCCATGGACTTGGGATTAAAAAGCTGCAAATCCTCTATCTTCTCACCGATGCCTTCGAACTTTAGCGGTTTGCCGGTCACTTCCCGAATCGAAAGCGCCGCCCCGCCTCTGGCATCGCTGTCTAACATCGTTAGAATCGTGCCGGTAATGCTCACCTTCCGGTCGAAGGCTAACGCTGTTGCCGCGGCATCCTGGCCAATACCGGCCGAAGCCACAAACAAAACCTCTTGCGGCTGCAAGCAATTTTTCACAGCCAAAAGCTCGTTCATCAGAGTTTCGTCAATATGCAACCTTCCGGCCGTATCGACGATCAACGCATCAAATTTTGCTTTCGCTGCATAATGCTTCGCATGCTTTGCCACCACAGCCGGATCCTTTTCGTCTTCCATAGTAAAGACCGGTACATCAATCTGCCGCGCCAACTGCTGGAGCTGCAAAATCGCCGCCGGCCTCTGTAAGTCGCACGCAGCCAGAAGTACTTTGCGGCCTTTTTTTTGGATAAAATGAGCCAGCTTCACACAGTGGGTCGTCTTGCCGGAGCCCTGCAGCCCGCACAGCATAAAAATTGCCGGCTTCTTGCTGAAATTCAGGGGCGCTTCATCTTTACCCATGATGTGCATAAGCTCCTCATGCACAATTTTCGCGAACTGTTGCCGGGGCTTTACCGATTTAATTAAAGCGCTGCCCAATGCCTTGGCTTTAATGCGCTGCATCAGGTTCTTAGCTACGGTATAATTCACATCCGCTTCCAAAAGAGCCGCTCGCACCTCTTCAGCCGCCGCTTCAATGTGCTGCTCGGTCAAAGCGCCGCCCTTGGCAAAAGAATGAAAAAGATCCTGAAATTTCTTTGTTAAATTCTCAAACATATTATTTTAAGGTAAAGCTATTCAAAACATATATATTGTACTGAAGAAAGTCATTCAATTTCAAGTAAAAAGAAGCGAAAATAGCCGGCCCAATCTTTTATTGCCGTCGCCCTTTTCCATGGAGCTTTATCAAACAGCGCGCGGAGCTGCGGTTCCTGGTTATAACCCATTTCAAAAAATATTTTTGCGGAAGAGGATAATTTTGCCGGCATTTGCTCTTTTAGCCTGCGAAAATAATCAAGACCGTCCGTTCCGGCTTCCAGGGCAAGCCTTGGCTCAAAATCTTTCACTTCGGCTCCCAGTGTCAAATATTCGCCTGTCGGGATATAAGGCGGATTGCTTACTAAAAAATCGGCCCGCTCGCCGCTAAAAGGCAAAAGCAGATCACCTTGGCAAAATGATACTTCAACTCCATTTAACTGTGCATTTTCCCGAGCCAGAGTTAAAGCCCGCTCCGAAATGTCCGAAAGCGTCACTTGCAAATCGGGTAATTTTTTTTTGATAGCGATACCGATGCAACCGCTTCCGCAGCCGATATCCCATAATTTTTTTCCGCGCAAATCTTCTTTTTGAAGCTGCCGAACTATCAGGTCGACCAGTATTTCCGTTTCAGGCCGCGGAATCAAAACATCTTTAGTCAGCCGCAGGCGGCAATCATAAAACTCTACATTGCCAAGCACATACTCCAGAGGAGTGCCGCTTGCGCGAATGGATAATAAATGGTCTATTTGTTTTTTTTCGGCAGCGCTAAGCTTGCGGTCAAAGGCCAGATAGAGATCCATGCGCTTTATCTGCAAAACATGCGCCATAATCTCAATAGAGGAAAGACAGGAACTCCGGGCTCCCGCCTTTTTAAGGCGCGCAGCCGAATCACGCAGCACATTGCCAACCGAACTCATATCGTAAGCTTTTGTTGATAGTAAAAGGTCACAAGCGCAGTGGTAATATCTTCCAGGTCGCCGGCAATTACCTGATCCAGATTATAAAGCGTTAGATTGATACGATGATCGGTAATGCGGTTCTGGGGAAAATTATATGTACGAATGCGTTCAGAACGATCTCCCGAGCCTACCTGCTGGGAACGCAGGGAAGATTGCTGCAAATCTTCTTTGCGACGAAGCTCTTCCGCGATCTTGACTGACAAAATCCGCATCGCCTTGTCCTTATTTTTGTGCTGGCTGCGTTCATCCTGGCAGCAGACAACCGTACCTGTCGGAATATGGGTAATGCGTACAGCGGAATCAGTAGTATTGACATGCTGGCCGCCGGCGCCGGACGCGCGGTAAGTGTCTATGCGCAGATCTTTTTCCAGAATTGCAATCTTTTCTTCGGCCGATGGCTCCATCAAAACCGCTACGGTAATCGCGGAAGTGTGCAGACGGCCTTGCGCTTCGGTCTCAGGCACCCGCTGCACGCGGTGCGTGCCGGCTTCATACTGCAGCAAACGGTGCACACCCGTACCGGCAATAGCCACAATATATTCTTTAAAGCCGCCCTTTTCGGATGGAGAGGTAGCGAGCGTTTCGCAGCGCCAACCTTGCCTGTCGGCAAAATTACGGTACATACGCGCGCAATCCCCGACAAACAGGCCGGCCTCATCGCCGCCGGTTCCGGCGCGCAGCTCAAGAATAACGGAACGATCATCATTGGGATCGGGCGGCACCAGCAGATTTTCCAGTTTTTTGCTGTAAATCACACATTGCCGCTCCAAATGCTCAATTTCATCTTTAATTACTGCGATGAGTTCCGGATCTTTTTCGGAGAGTAAAAGCACCTGATTTTCGATCAATTGTGAATTGATTTTTTGGTGATATTCCCAAACCTCTTTAATATGCAGCAAATATGAATGTTCTTTTGCGAGCTGCTTATAGAAAGGCTGGTCTGCCATAGTCTCCGGCAGCCCCATCAAATGCTCTACTTCTTTAAATCTATCCAAAAGCCGTTTTAGCCTGGATTCCATAAAAAAACCTGTTAAGTGGTTTTCTTCTTGCGAACGGTCTTTTTAGCGGGAACAACTTCAGGCGCAGCGGCAACAGCCTCAGGCGCTTTGTTACGCTGATAACGCTTGGTAAATTTATCCACGCGGCCTTCAGCGTCGACAAACTGCTTGCTGCCAGTAAAGAAGGGGTGCGAAGCCGAAGAAATCGGTACGCGGTAAATGGGATATTCCTTACCGTTATACTTTTCTTTTTCTTTGGGCTGCAGAGTACTGCCGCAAACAAATTTCGTATCATTTGTAGAATCTACAAAAAGCACTTCCTGATATTTAGGATGCTTATCCTTTTTCATTTGAAAAACTCCTGTTTCGAATAAGATTTTATCATTCTAACACAAACCCGGCTAAAAAAGCAAATTGAATACTCCCATCCCGGAACTTCGGTATATAGGCAAGCAAAAGGATCGATTTGATAAAGGCTCGCTTCCTCCATACAAGCAATTTTTGTCCGGTACAGAGAGGATTATTATGCTTTTTCAAAAAGGCAAAAATAAATAAAATAAGTCCTAAAAGTCCATTGGGAGAAAAAATGCGCAGCCACTATAGACCAAACCCCGCCCAAAGCCTGAAAGATACACCCTTCGTTATAAAATTAATAGTTGGTCTCATTGTCGGCCTCAGTCTTTTTGGCGCGCTCTTCTCCCCGCTGCGGATCCCCCAACTATTGGCTCTTTCACTTGCCGGTTTGAAACAGGGGTTTGTCTGGCAGCTAATTACAAGCTATTTTTTGAACTTCGCCTATGGCCTCTCCTTTGGCTTTTTATTGCGTTTGGGCTTTGACGCCTACATTATTTGGGCGCTAGGCAGCGCCATAGCGCGTCGCCTCGGCAACAAGCAATTTGTCTGCCTGATCTTTTTTAACGGACTTGCCACAACCGCTCTTGCCTGTCTGCTGCTGCCTCTTGAAAATAATTATTATTATAGTGGTTGCCTTAACATTGTCGCCGCCACCCTCTTTGGCTGGCTGATCCTCAATAATAACAGCAAGCTGCTTCTCTTTTTCACGATGGAAATTAAGGCCAAATGGCTTATTTTCGGATTTATCGCTCTCACCCTCTTCAACGCGTTAAGCGCCGGCGATTTTATTGTTTTATTGACCCTGCTGCTCTCACTTTTACTGACCTACGCTCTGGCCATATTAGTCTGGCATGTTGAAGGACCTTTTGCCCAATTCAACCATTTTGAAAAAAAACTTATATACAAACTTAAACACCATCAAACACACCGCTACTTTGAAAATGCCAAAATTTTTGATTTTAAAACGAACAAACCCAAACCCAATGACGCGGAATTTATGGATGCCATGCTAGACAAAATTTCAAAAGAGGGTCAACAAGCCCTGACACACAGTGAAAAAAGGCGTATGAAAAAAATCGCCAAAACGAATCAATCACCACACAACTAAGACTTGATGCGTTTTTTTGCAAAAAAAAGACGCATCAGCTCGGCTGCTTCCGCTGCCAGCACGCCGCTTTTCACTTCAATAGAATGAATCGGATGGGGCTTGGCAAATAAATCCACCCAGCTGCCGGCGGCGCCGACCCGCAAATCAGGCGCTCCCCATACCAGGCGCGAGATCCGGGAGAGCATCATGGCTCCGGCGCACATACAGCAAGGTTCCAAGGTGCAATATAGTATAGCGCCGGTAAGACGCCAATTCTCCATATATCCCGCGCCGGCCGTAAGACAAATCATCTCCGCGTGAGCTGTCGCGTCCCGCAAGAGCTCCACCTGATTATACCCCTTGGCTATCACCTGATTATCCAAAACCAGCACGGCGCCTATCGGCACCTCCGCCGCATCGAAAGCCAGCTGCGCCTGTTTTAGAGCTGCTTTCATAAACCGTTCATCTAATAGAGCTTGCTTGTCTTCCATATTTTTCCATCCTAAAATTATACCGAAATGAATTCAAAATTTGGATTTTCGGCGGCTTCAAAGCAACGAAATTCGACGATCTCAACCGGCTCAATATTATTAATATTAAGCCGGTTGAGATCGTCAAATTGCGACAGCTTTGAAATTGCCCAAAACCAAATTTTGAGTTCACTTCGGTATAGTGATCAATATAACATCTCTAAACTGTTTTTGAACACGCTTTTCGCTTTCATTTTAAACATTTAGCAGCTATAATTCAGTCCTAAAAAAGGATTTATTATGAGTTACCCGCCAATTCGTTCCATACCTGTTTATATCCAATATCAGCCCCCCTCTGCTGAAGCCAAGACTTGTTATCAGCCTATCCTAGCATCAAGCCAAAATGCAAGACAGGCTTCCAACAAAAGGTTTTCCCCGTATCCAAAACAACGCGTTCCGGCCACGGCTACGCATTCATGCCAGGGCGAATACGACAATACCTTACCTGAAATACTTCCCGCGTGGATATGGCGTCCTAAAAAACGGAAAACAAAAGCAGCCATACCATTTCAATCGCGTCGAATATCATCTCAGGCAAAGAGCTCATCATTCCCAAGCTGGGAATCGCTCCCTTTGACTATGATTGGACTCATAAACACACTAACGCGCACAATATTAGCTACGCTACGGAGCGATAGAGATCCGGACATCGATTCTAAAGCAGAAAAAATTATGACCAAGCTCGCCGATTTAGACCTTGCCTTGGAAGAAAAAATTGAAATAGCGATGCATATAACGGTTCTGAATAAAATGTTGCATCCTCAATGCACACTCACCGGTTTGCAACTCCTGAATTTAGGCCGCGAAGAATCATTTAATTTTCAAAAATCAGTTTCGACTTGCGGCGATATTCAAGATCAGGTAAAATAATTGTTTTTTAAGAGCCTATAAGGGAGTAGAACTTCATGTCATTAGATAAAGGTACAAAAGAAGAAATTACAAAAAAGTTTCAGCTGCATGAGAAAGATACCGGATCGGCAGATGTACAAATTGCCATCTTAACGGAAAGAGTCACTGAACTTACCGAACATTTAAAACTCGCTCCCAAAGACCACAGCTCACGACTTGCTCTGCTAAAGCTTGTGGGACAGCGAAGAAAGTTATTGGACTATTTAAATTCTACGGATACCAAACGGTATCAAACATTGATCACCCGCTTGAACCTGCGTAAGTAGGTCAGGAATTTTTCCGTAAACTTTAAAGTAATAGGTTTTATACCGAAATGAATTCAAAATTTGGGTTTTCGGCGGCTTCAAAGCAACGAAATTCGACGATCTCAACCGGCTCAATATTATTAATATTAAGCCGGTTGAGATCGTCAAATTGCGACAGCTTTGAAATTGCCCAAAACCAAATTTTGAGTTCACTTCGGTATATACCCAATTAACGACGAGGAGTAGAAAACGGAAGTCGCCTTTTAAATTAATTTTAAGATGCGCGTTCTGATTTCTATTCTTTGTCGTTTTCATTTTTAAAACAAGGATTTGATAAATGCAAAGAAAGACTATAAAAGTAGACATTGCCGGTAAAGAACTGGTTTTCGAAACCGGAAAAATCGCCAGACAGGCCGGCGGCAGCGTTTTAGTGCACTGCAACGAAACCACCGTACTGGCAACAGCCTGCGCCGCAGCGGCTCCCACTGATTCCATCGACTTCCTGCCTCTAAGAGTAGATTATCAGGCGAAATTCGCTTCCGCCGGCAGAACGCTTGGCGGTTTTATTAAAAGAGAAGGGCGTCCCAACACTAGAGATATCTTAACCAGCCGCCTGATCGACCGATCGCTAAGACCGCTTTTTGAAGACGGCTACTATAATGAAACACAAATTTTGGCCTTCGTTTATTCATTTGACGGCCAAACGCGGCCGGATGTACTGGCTATTTGCGCCGCGTCAGCCGCGCTTACCATTTCCGAAATACCCTTTATCAATCCGCTCGGAGCTGTTCGCGTCGGTAAAATTAACGGCACATTCGTCGTCAATCCCACAGTCGAAGAACAGGCCCTGTCATCGCTTGACCTGGTTATGGCCGGCACTGAATCGGCTATTTTGATGATTGAAGGCTATTGCGATTTTTTGAGCGAAGAAGAAGTGCTCGCCGCAATTGAATTCGGACACAAGTTCATTATCGACATCTGCCGCGCGCTCTCCGCCTGGCGGGAAGAGGTAGGCAAACCCAAAATATTGGACTGCCTCCGCCCTCTGCCGCTGATTGCCAAACAGGAAGTTGCCAAAATCTGCGAAAAAGAACTAATCAAAGCTCTCGCAATTTCCGATAAAAAACAGCGCGAATCCGCAATGGGAAAAATCAAAGAAGAAATGATGCTGGCTCTCTTTAACGAAGGAAAAAATCCGGGCGGCTTTACTGAGATCGATGCTAAACTTGCCTTTAAAGGCCTTTCGTCGACCATTATGCGAAACATGGTACTAAAAACCAAATCGCGTATCGATAAACGCAAAATCAACGAAATCCGGCCTATTGACATCGAATGCAACCTTCTGCCCCGCACTCACGGCAGCGCACTTTTCACCCGCGGTGAAACTCAGTCGATCTCAATTTGTACGCTTGGCGGAGCAACTATGGGTCAACGCTACGAAGATCTTCACGGCGAAGGCACGCAAAGTTTCTATCTGCAATACTTCTTCCCGCCTTTTTCGGTCGGCGAAGTTGGCCGCAGCGGCCCTCCCGGCCGTCGGGAACTTGGCCACGGCACACTGGCCGAGCGAGCGCTAAGCGCTATTCTACCTCCGCAGGAAAAATTCCCTTATACCATCCGCCTGGAATCCAATATTACAGAATCCAACGGTTCTTCATCCATGGCCTCCGTATGCGGCGGCTGTCTGGCAATGATGCTAGCCGGCGTCCCGATCAAAAAACCGGTATCGGGCATCGCAATGGGCTTGATTCTGGAAAATGAAGATTTTGTTATTTTATCTGATATTTTAGGCGCCGAAGACGCCCTCGGCGACATGGACTTTAAAATCACCGGCGATGAACAGGGCATTACCGCCTTTCAAATGGACATCAAAGTCGAAGGCATTACACATGAGATCATGAAAGCCGCTCTGATGCAAGCCAAGGAAGGCCGCATTCATATTCTCAAAGAGATGTTCAAAGCCTGCCCGAAAGTTAGCAGCAGTCTTTCGATTTATGCGCCGCGCATCGAAACAATTAAGATCAAACCCAGCCTGATCGGCACCGTAATTGGCCCCGGAGGCAAACAGATCCGCAGCATTATCGAAGAGACCGGTGTTGAAATCGATATCAATGACGAAGGCATTATCAGCATCGCCTCTACCAACGGCGAAGCAATGGAAAGAGCTAAAGCTATCATCCATGATTTGACAGCCGACATTGATGTTAACGGCATCTATAAAGGGGTCGTCGTCTCCATTAAACCGTTTGGCATGTTTATTAAACTGCCTGGTGGTAAAGAAGGTTTGTGCCATATTTCGCAAGTCTCTAAAGAAAAAGTGGACGATTTGAATGATCTCTACAGAGTCGGTGCCGTAGTGGAGGTTAAGGTCGTTGAAATTAGCAATCAAGGACCCAAGGAACAAATCCGTTTAAGCATTAAGGAACTGCTTAAATAACATGTCTTTTTTAAGCATTCCTATTTACGCATGCCGCGATTCTTGCGGCATGCTTTGGCAATTAGCGCATCAATATCAGGGTCAAGAACTTGTCATTATTACTGATATTTTGACCCGGCATTATTTGGGCATATCCAATAATCTGGAAATTCTATCCGGACTTTCTACAAATTTAAAAGAGATTAATCATTTAATTGAAAAAACAAGCACGACCTGGCTTAGCTTTAAAACAGCCACAAGTGAAGATACCACATGCTCCGACTCTTTTGTTAAAATGGCAGATTGCCTTTACGCAAATGCTCTACACGCGGCAAACAGCTACGATGCCGCGGTGAACACCAGCCCCCTCTCTTGCGGCGACCCGCAAGCTCATGTTATCGCTAAAACTGCTGTTGGCGAATATAAATCCTATCTCAAAGAACGCCAAGACCAAACTCATGACGGGCTGCATCATGACCCTGCTTATCTAAGCTTTTTAGGCAAGGCGGCATCTGCCATATCCAGCCTGCTGGGCTTGCCCGATCATTTGACACTTTCTTCCACCAGGCGGCGCATTGTTGCGCTTTGGACCCTGGCTTGGCATTTTCAAAATACCCACCCTCACGCCTTAGCTAACCACCTCTATCTTTTTGCAGAAAAAACCTATGATAAATGCGAATTCTATTGCATCCTCTTGCAAGCGATTGACAAAGAAAATCACAGCTTGGCGACTGAAAATAATTACATCGAAGCCGCTATCTATAAATATGTCGCGCCAAAAAAAACAACTTATACGCCATGCTTTTCTTACGACACAGTCCGCTTAAATCAAAAGCTGGGCTTTATGCTAACAAATATTTTTGACGGCAACTATGGCTTTTATGTAATTGACGCCCTTCTGGATGATCCCCAGATATTAAATAAGCTGCCCGCTTTCTTTTTGGCGCAGGTAATTGAGCAGGCAGAAAACTTTGCCGCGCTGCAGGCTATAGCGCCATGCGCCTGCGCTTCCATTTTGATTGACCCTGACTTCGCAGCTCTGTTCCGGCAGTTAAAAAAAGAGGAGCCGGATCAGCTGCCAACCTCTGTTATTCTGGAGATCTGCTCCCCGACTCTTCCCAAGGACCACCCGATTCTTCAACTGATCGAATTCTGCCAAAGGCCCGTGGCGCAGGATTACAGCCGGGAGGCAAGCGCGATATGCCGCGAAAAATTTTCTCAAATACAGACCGCGCTACCAATGCTTGCGGTTTTGCAGAGCCATGTTCATAAACTTTGCGAAGAGGATTTAGCCGCCGTTTTTATGCGCGCCGCTGAAAATAATCATTATTTAATCATATCTGAAATGCCTTCCGGAAAAATACCCGATGAATTATTTCAGGAAGCCATGCATGCTTGCATTCGCAATAACAATGTCGAAACCTTAGCCAAACTTATACTTTATCCCCAAATCAGGAATCTGACAGCAAAGCATATCGCCATTTATTTAGAAGAATGCGCTCAAGCATTATCCTCGCATGGCATATGGACTTTACTGGCTTTGCCGGCAGCAACAGGCATCGATTCTGAAGATTTAACCTCTATTATTTCTATGGCAGCAGCCGGATCTATGCCGGCAGTGACCGGTAAACTCCTCAAATTGCCGGCAGCCGCCAAACTTAGCGCCGGTCAGCTTTCAGAGTGCCTCCTTATGGCAAGGGAGCGCAAATCGTTCAAGTTTTTATCTTCGCACCCCAACTTCCAGATTGCCGATCACCGCGCCATTTTAATTGAGGCCGCAAGAGAAGATCGGGCTTGGGTTTTTGAAAAGTATGCCAAATATGATTTTTTCAGTGAGCTTTTAGACGCGGACCTGATGCAAAACGCCGTCCGGGAAAATAGCCTTGAGGTAGTTGAATATTTGGCCAACTGTCCGATTATACGCAATCTGCCGCAAAGGGTAGCTTTTAACTGGCTAAAAACTGCCGTTTCCAGAAACTGGCTCTTAACTTTTGAGAGACTGCAAAGCTTGCCCCAATTTACAGATGCCACCGGCGGCAAATTTCACATTTCCAGGCCCCAATATCTAGAATTAATGCAAGCAGCCATTACCCAGCACCGCCATATATATGTCAAATGCGCCGCGCAAAAAACGCAGTACGAAAAGAAGAAGGAAACACAATCATTTAATGAGGCTATCATCTCGAAATTGCTCTCTTGGCAATTTTTGGAAGCTTTTTCGCTAACGGAGGAAGAAATTTATAATTTCTGGAAGTTGGCAATCTCTAACAACGAGATTTCAGCCGTTCATTCGCTCCTGACAGACAACCCCTTTAAAAGGGTTTTAATGATCCATTTTAAAGAACTTTTTGGAGTCGCGTTCAATAACCAATATCTGGAATCAAGCAGTCATCTTATAGCGCAAATGAACAGAGATACTTTCTCAAATGACGAGCTGCTTTTTTACTACAACAACGCTACCTGGGTTTATAAAAAATCTTGCAAATATAGTGCAGAAATCCGGCGCAAACACCTTCGCGAACATTTTGATCCGAAAAAACTGCAACACATGAAGTATATTCAAGAAGCATTTACGCGCCGAATCAGCCATTTAGCGAAAAACAATCAGATAAATTTGGCCGATGGGGCCGCCTTTTGCATTGACAACCTGCTCTTTTACTCACTACAGCTGCTCTCTAAAGCTCCGCTATTTGATAAAGTGCAAATCGCAGACGAGGCCTT
This sequence comes from uncultured bacterium, assembly GCA_964499895.1. Lineage (GTDB taxonomy): Bacteria > Chlamydiota > Chlamydiia > Chlamydiales > SM23-39 > CAZCPS01. The sequence goes on from CAZCPS010000003.1 coordinate 19,872, forward strand.
TGCCGGCCTGAAAAGGCTAAATAAACTGCAGCAATTATCAGAAGACGAACTTACCCTCACCTTTAAAAACTTTGGCAAGGCTGCCCCCCTTTTCACTTCTACGAACAACTATGTGCACCAGTTCTCTTTTAGAATACAAAAACAATTTATGTCCCTTTTTATCCGCTCGCTTGAAAGCGCGGAGCAATTGCAAGCTTTTTTAATGCCGGCCACAGAGGCCAATATGATAGAATTTTTCACCGCAATCAGCCGCGATATTTTCTTCAATACAATCCCCATTTCCTGCTTAGAAGACTGTTTAGTCCGCGCGCGCGCGCTTGGCCATATCAGCTTGGCCGCTCATTTAGAACTGCTCTCCAACAACCATAAAAGCACTAAAAGCAAGTGCTGCACCATCTGCTAACAAGGATCTTCACATGAAGTGGCTTATACTAATTTTGGGAATTTTTATACAAGCCATACCCTGCCATGCCGCGCCTCTTTCTCCGGAAGAAAAGGCCGGGCAAGTTTTAATGGTCCATTTTCGCGGAGAGGAAGCAAACCGTGAAGCCCAAGATCTGATTCTGGAAGCCAAAGTCGGCGATATCATTTATTATAACTGGGCCAATGGACTGCATTCCTTTGAGCAAGTAAGAAAACTTAGCTATGAACTCCAAAGACTTGCCGGCCTAAATGAGCATCCTATCCCTCTCTTTATCGCTGCCGATCAGGAAGGCGGGCGGGTTTGCCGGCTAAATCGAGGCTTTACCATTTTTCCGGGCAATATGGCGCTAGGCCGGACAGGGCAACCGGAACTTGCCTTTGATGCCGCTCTGGCGATGGGCGAAGAGATGCTGAGCGCCGGCGTCAATATGAACCTCGCGCCGGTCGTCGATATCAACAGCAACCCCAAAAATCAGGTAATCGGCAGCCGCTCCTTTAGCTCTAACCCTAAAGAAGTCTCAGCTTTTGCCAAATGCGCCCTGGCCGGCTACCAAAAAGCGGGCGTGATGCCCGTTTTAAAACATTAC
>CAZCPS010000004.1:0-20069 GCA_964499895.1 uncultured bacterium
GGAGCTTTCGCGCTCCCTGAAATGGGCAGTTATTTCCTTACGGGCCCTAAATGAATGGGGTATAGCAAAAATGAAAAAAAATCTTATAGCCGATCTTGGGGTTCGGATTCAGGAATTGCGCTCTTCCGGGCTCTATAAAGACGAAAGAGTGCTTACATCGCCGCAGGATGCCGCTATCCGGATTGAAGGCGGGGCGGAAGCCATTAATTTATGTGCCAATAATTATTTGGGACTGGCCGATGATCCCGGTTTGATTATGGCTGCCAAAAACGCGCTGGACCGGTATGGTTTTGGCGTGGCCTCGGTGCGTTTTATTTGCGGTACGCAGACTGTTCATAAAGAGCTTGAAGAGAGTCTGGCTGCTTTTTTAGGCTTTGAAGCCTCCATTTTGTATTCTTCCTGTTTCGACGCAAATGGCGGACTCTTTGAGCCGCTCTTTTCCGAAGAGGACGCTATTATCAGCGACGCTTTAAATCACGCCAGCATCATTGACGGCATCCGGCTATGCAAGGCGCGAAGATTTCGCTATGCCAATAACGACATGCAAGATCTGGAGCGAAAATTGCGGGAGGCTAAAGAGTGTCGCTATCGCGTTATTGTTACCGACGGTGTTTTTTCCATGGACGGCATCATTGCCAATCTAAAATCTATTTGCGATCTGGCGGATAAATATGACGCATTGGTGATGGTTGACGATTCCCATGCGGTTGGCTTTATCGGCAAGCATGGACGCGGCACGCCGGAAATGTGCGGCGTGGAAGGCCGCGTCGATATAGTGAGCGGAACATTGGGCAAGGCGCTTGGCGGCGCTTCCGGCGGCTATATCGCCGCTAAAAAAGAAATCGTTGAATGGCTGCGGCAACGATCCAGACCCTACCTTTTTTCCAATACGCTCGCGCCATCGATCGCCGGCGCATCCCTGGAGGCGATTTCCCGTTTGAAAGAGAGCGATGATCTGCGCCAAAAGCTTAGCGAGAACGCCAAATATTTTCGGGCAGGACTAGCTAGTCTGGGCTTTGATCTGATCCCCGGCTGTCACCCGATTATTCCGGTGATGCTTTATGACGCGGCAGTAGCCTCGCAGTTGGCCAAAGAGCTGCTCGCGGAAGGTATTTATGTAATTGCTTTTTCCTACCCCGTCGTGCCTCAGGGCAAGGCTCGTATTCGCTGTCAGATGTCGGCCGCTCATTCCAAAGAACAGCTTGATCTGGCGCTTTTAGCTTTTAAAAAAATCGGTCGTAAATTAGGAGTTATAAAATGAGAGCGCTTGGCAAACTGAAAAAAGAAGAGGGCATCTGGATGCATGAGGCTCCCATGCCGAAAATGGGCGATAATGAACTATTGGTCAAAATTATAAAAACGGCCATTTGCGGGTCCGATATTCATATTTACAACTGGGACGCCTGGGCGCAAAAGTCGGTGCCCATACCGCTTGTTACCGGCCATGAATTTGTTGGCGAAGTAGTGGAAAAGGGCTCTAAAGTTATCAATTTCAAAATCGGCGACCGCGTGTCGGGCGAAGGCCATCTGGTCTGCGGCGTTTGCCGTAACTGCCGCGAAGGATTTTCGCACCGCTGCATTCACACCCGCGGCATCGGTATCAACCATCCCGGCTGTTTTGCCGAGTATCTGGCTCTGCCCGCCTCCAATGCGATTTTGGTGCCGGACGCGATTTCAGATGATGTAGCAGCCATTTTCGACCCGTTGGGCAATGCCGTACATACCGCGCTCTCTTTTGATCTGATTGGCGAAGATGTGCTGATTACCGGCGCCGGTCCGATTGGTCTGATGGCTTCTTCTATCGCCCGTTTCGCGGGAGCGCGTACGGTCGTAATTACCGACATTAATCCCGGTCGGTTGCAAAAAGCTGAAGAAATGGGCGCTACGGCTGCCGTCAATGTCGCAACCGAAAACCTGTCCTCAGTAAAAGAAAAGCTGGGCATTAAAGAGGGCTTTGGCGTAGGCCTTGAAATGTCAGGCAGCCCGCAAGCTCTTAATACACTCGTGCACGAACTTAATAACGGCGGCAAAATCGCTCTTCTGGGAATTTTACCCGACAAGGCGGGCATAGACTGGACCGATTTTATTTTTAAAAGCCTCTTTTTGAAGGGGATCTATGGACGCGAGATGTATGGCACCTGGCATAAAATGATTGCCATGCTTGAGAGCGGTCTGAATGTCGATCCAATTATTACGCATGTTTTTGCGGCACGAGATTTCCAAAAGGGATTTGACGCAATGCGGCGCGGCGAGTCATGCAAAGTTATACTGGACTGGACCCAATAAGATTTTATTTTTTATCTTAAAGCTATTATGCTATGTTGCGAAAAGAGGTCAGTTTAAGCGTCTTCTAATGGGAGCATAGTATGAAGAAATCAATGGATGGCAATACCGCGGCGGCGCATGCGGCATATGCCTTTTCTGAAGTTGCCGCAATTTATCCGATCACACCTTCCAGCGGCATGGGCGAACTTACCGATGCATGGGCGGCGGAAGGCCGGCAAAACATTTTTGGTAAAACCGTAGATGTTATGGAAATGCAGTCTGAAGGCGGCGCGGCGGGAGCCGTGCATGGCGCTCTTTCGGCCGGCGCTCTTGGCACCACTTTTACAGCTTCTCAGGGACTTCTCTTGATGCTGCCCAACATGTACAAGATCGCCGGCGAACTGATGCCCTGCGTCTTTCATGTGGCGGCCAGAGCAATCGCCGGGCAGGCGCTCTCCATTTTCGGCGATCATCAGGATGTGATGGCCGTGCGGGCGGCCGGTTTTTGCATGCTCTCTTCCAATTCAGTGCAAGAGGCGATGGATATGGCGGCCATTGCCCACTTGGCGACGCTAAGAGCCTCTTTACCCTTTTTACATTTTTTCGACGGCTTTCGCACTTCGCATGAAATTCAGAAAATTGAAGTTTTAGATTATGAAGAGCTCAAAAAACTGGTCAGTTGGGAAGGCATCTGGCGCCATCGCAACCGCGCGCTAAATCCGATGCATCCCTATTTAAAAGGCAGCGCCCAAAATCCGGACATCTATTTTCAGGAAAATGAAGCCGTAAACAAATACTATCTGGCCGCGCCGAAAATTGTGCAGGAAGAAATGGACCGTTTTGCTAAAGCCTTCGGGCGGGAATATCATCTTTTCGATTACTGCGGCCATCCCCAAGCCGAGAGTGTAATTGTAATGATGGGTTCGGGCGGCGAAACGGCTGAAAGAACTGTTGAACAGCTCGTCCAAAAGGGCGACAGGGCCGGTCTTGTAAAAGTGCGCCTGTACCGTCCCTTTGATAGCGAAAGTTTTATGAAAGCTCTGCCGGCGTCGGTCAAAAGAATCGTCATACTGGACCGCACCAAAGAGAGCGGCGCTTTTGGCGAGCCTCTATATTTGGATGTGGCTACCGTTTTGCATGACCGCAAGAGCGATATTGAGGTGTTTGGCGGACGCTATGGCTTGGGCTCCAAAGAATTTACGCCGCCGCAGGTCGAGGCGGTTTTTGAAAATCTTAAAGCGCGAAATCCTAAAAACCACTTTACCGTTGGCATCGAAGATGATGTGACGGGTCTCTCTTTAAAAGTTGTATACCGCGGCGAAGAGTGCGATGATCTGGTGCGCTGCAAATTCTGGGGTATCGGCGGCGATGGCACGGTAGGCGCCAACAAAGACGCGATCAAGATTATCGGCGATAATACCGACTTGTATGTGCAGGGCTATTTTGCCTATGATTCGAAAAAATCGAGCGGCATTACCATCTCTCATCTGCGGTTTGGCAAAAGGCCGATTAAAGCGCCCTACTTGATTGACTGCGCCGATTATATCGCCTGTCATCTGGCTTCCTATGTTTACAAATATGACATTTTGGAAGGCATTCAAGAGGGGGGCATTTTTGTGTTGAACGCTCCATGGCAAATAGAAGAGCTTGAAGAAAAGCTGCCGGCATCGCTAAAGAAGCGGATTGCTCTTAATAAAGTGAAGTTTTATATGATCGACGCCCATAAGCTGGCGCGCGAGGTGGGTCTTAAAAGCTATATTAACATGATTATGCAGACCGCTTTTTTTAAGCTTTCCAACATTATTCCGATGGAAAAGGCTATCGCGCTGTTAAAAGAGGCTGTGATAAAGACCTACCGCAAGAAGGGGCAGGAAATAATTGATATGAACCATAAGGCGATCGATCAGGCGCTGGCTCTCTTGCAAGAAGTGTCCTATCCCGCAAGCTGGGCCAAGATCGGCGAGGAACCAAAAAAAGAAGATCCGTCCCGCCCCGCATTTGTGCGTAAGGTGGCCGATGTGATGAATGCGCAGCAGGGTGATTTGCTGCCGGTGTCGGCATTTGTGCCGGGCGGCGAGTTCCCGATGGCGACAACGAAATATGAAAAACGGGATATAGCCGTGCGTCTGCCGCGCTGGGTATCCGAGAATTGCATTCAGTGCAACCAGTGCGCGTTTGTTTGTCCGCATGCGGTCATCCGGCCGGTTTTGCTCTCCGAGGAGGAAAAAAAGGTGGCGCCGGAAGGTATGCAAGTGATTAAGGCTGTTGGCAAGGGTCTGGAAAACATGTACTACGGAATTCAGATTTCGGCGCTCGATTGCACCGGCTGCGGCAACTGCCAGTTTGTCTGCCCCGCGCCGAAAGGCAAAGCGCTGGTGATGGAAGATGCTAATAAAATGCGGGATAAAGAAAAAACGGAATGGGAATACTCTGAAAAGCTGCCCGAACGGGATGGCAATATGAGCAAATTTACGGTGAAAGGCTCCCAGTTTCAAAAGCCGCTTTTAGAGTTTACCGGCGCTTGCGCCGGCTGTGGCGAGACGCCCTATGTCAAGCTGCTCACACAGCTTTTTGGCGCTAGAATGATTGTAGCCAACGCGACGGGCTGTTCTTCGATTTGGGGCGGTTCGGCGCCATCAGTGCCATGGTCGGTAAATAGCAAAGGGTGCGGACCGGCCTGGGCCAATTCCCTCTTCGAAGACAATGCCGAATATGGCTTGGGCATGGTGCTCTCTATGGATTATCGAAGGGAAGAGCTGGCGCATCTGGTCGCGGAAGCGCAAAAGCAGAACATCGCGCAAGATCTTAAAGATGCTTTTAGCGCCTGGCTGGAAAAGAAAGACTTGGGCGAGGAGAGCGTTGCGCTTGGCGAAGCAATTATTTCTCTGCTGCAAAAATATCCGCAAACAGAACTTGATGAGATTCGCAAAAGATCTGACATACTGATTAAACCTTCGATCTGGATTATCGGCGGGGATGGTTGGGCTTATGATATTGGTTATGGCGGCCTGGATCATGTGCTGGCCGGTAATCGCAATGTTAATGTTTTGGTGCTGGATACGGAATTATATTCCAATACCGGTGGGCAGGCCTCCAAGGCGACGCCCGAAGGCGCAATAGCCAAATTTGCCGCTTCGGGTAAAAAGACCCAGAAAAAAGATTTGGGAAGGCTGGCGATGACTTATGGACATATTTATGTAGCTTCGGTTTCGCTTGGCGCGGATAAACAGCAGGTGGTTCGCGCGCTGAAGGATGCCGAGAGCTATCCCGGCCCCTCGCTGGTTATTGCATACGCATCTTGTATCAGTCATGGCATAAAAGGGGGCATGTATCTTTCCAATGAGGAAGAAAAGAAGGCGGTTGATTCGGGCTATTGGCTAAACTATCGCTATGATCCGAGGCTCAAAGCCCAGAACCAAAATCCGCTGCAGGTGGATTCGAAAGATCCCAGCGTCGCGTTAGACGATTTTCTTTTGGGGCAGGCGCGCTATGCTTACTTGAATACCACGCATCCGGAGGAGGCGGCAAAAATGCGGGCTGCTTTGGCCAAACATCAGAAGGAAGAACTGGAAAGCTTAAAGAGATCGGCGGAGCAAAAGTAAGGGCCCGTAAGGAAATAACTACCACATTTCAGCTGCGCCAAAGCCCCCAAGCTTGATCGATCGTAAAAAGGCCTTATATTTCTAATATTAGGTAGCTTACGATCGATCAATCGCGGGAGCTTTGGCGCAGCTGAAATGTGGTAGTTATTTCCTTACGGGCCCTAACTATTAATTAATAGCCGGCAGAGCCTCTTCCTGAGGCAGATCCGGTTTTTGGGCCGTAAGTTTTTCAAAATCGCGGCCAAGGATGCGGATGCTGAGGAACCAGATTGGCAGAATCAGCAGGATAACGCCTAAAATAAAGGGCGCGGCGGCTTGCGCCGTGGCAAAAAACATTAAAAGAATTTGCATCAGAGCGGAACTGCCCGACTTGCCCAGACGCGAGCCGATTCCGTCAATGGCTGACTTGCCGATGATTTTATCGTCCTGAGAGAGGGGAATAAAGGCCATTTCCTTGGTGTCGTCAAAAAGGGTGTATTTGCAAGCCCGGCTAAAACAGTTTTGCAATGAACCCCAAAAAACCGTTAAAGCTAATGGCGTCATACCCATAATCATTAGTACGGGCGAAGCGCTTGGCGTATATTGCTTGAGAAATAGAAAATAGAAAAAGCCGCAGCCGGTTATGGCAATAATGATCGGTGTAATGTAAGCGGCGATTTTCCAACCCAGATGGCGAATGATATTTCCGGAAATAAAGTAGGAGCCGAATGTGGCCAGAATGCCGGTAAAAAGACCGATTTTAAAGGTATAGGCGATATAGAGACTGGGCGACGGGAAGAGTTCTTTGAGCTGCGATTTCCAGAGCACTTCGGTTAAATTTATGGTCAGATTGTAAGCCAGGACTATGGCTACAATGCTAAGCATATATTTTGATTTCAGCACGAAGGCGATATTTTTGCGGGTCGACATTTTGACTTTGGGCTTGGAAGCGGCATTGGCCATGCTGCCTCGTTCAGGGAAAATGTTGATATGCAGCCAGCGATAAATGCCGATCATGGCGATTCCGAACAAAATAACGCTGCAAACGAAGAGTAAAAGCGTTTGATCCCAGGGAGTTTTACCGCCGAGAAAAACGGTTATCCGGCTGACGGATGGCAGCGTTTGCATATATTCGGTTAAAGTCGCGCCAAGTCCGCCGACCAGAACACCGGAAAAATTAACGCCGATGCCGAAGAGCGGATAGTACCTGCGCGCTTCTTTTACGGAGATTACATCATTGGCAAATCCCCAAAGCATGATGGAGAGCATAATAGTGCTCCAGGCTTCAGCGAGTACATAAAAAAGCGAGTACATCCAATAGCGGATTAACGCTACAAAACCTTTAGCGCCGAGCGGTAAAACAGTTTGCAGTTTGTCGGCCAGGGAGTCGAGATAAAGCGCTTCGCGATAAGGATATAAGACAAGAATGAAGAGGATGAAAAAGACCAGAAACGATGAAACTATCACATAAAAAATATTTTCTTTGTTGAAGCGGTTGGCAACCCGGGTAAACAAAAAGAGCAAAAAAAAAGCGGTTGGCAGGGTAATCCAGAACTTTAAGTAGGGGATTACCTCGGCGCCGGAATTGGGCGCGGTGACAATAAGAGCGTCTTTAGTGATGTGGAGTAAATTGTAATTAAATGAGATTAGAAAAAAAAGAAGCAACATAGGAAGGAACTTTTTCAGTTCGCCCCTTTCAACCGGCCAGAAAAACAACCGGATTTTACTGAATCGCGGTTCTCCTTCCACCTAAGTGTCCTTGGCTTGTGTTACAGAGAAGCATAAAATTGCCTGTTTTAGAATCTTTAAAAGGTATTTTAAATTATCGAAGAGTTGTTGTCAAGAAACGATTGTTTGCCGGAAAATCACCTGATTTAATGCGCTTACGGACCCTTAAGTATTTCGGCTTAGCGAGATACGACTGCCTATTGTTAGAAATTATTTAAAAGCGCTAATAATAAGGCAAGGGAGGCGACATTTTATTTGTTTTCAAATTGAAAGCCGGTTAAAATGGTTGCTTGAAATCCTAAACCGGGAGGGGGGTCTTATGAGGAGAAGGCTTCGATTCTATTTTCGGTTGAGAAAGTTTTTATTGTTAAAACTTCTAATTATTGCCGTATCAGGCTCAGTAATCTATAAATTTGACAAGATTTGCATAATGATATCGCCGCAAAACTATTGGGGTGAAAAGGTTAGCTCTTTGGAGTATAACCTGCGCAATAGCGACTGGAAAATCAGGGAACTTGAAATTCGGATTGACAAGGAAAGCCTTATAGAAGAAATGGAACTAAAGACTTATTTGGCCAAAGCTGAAGTATTTGATGAAAATAAAGAAGATTTTATAGAGACTCAGAAAGAGCGGTATGAGGCGAAGCTGGCTGATTTGAAGCTTGAGATTGAAAAGCAAAAGGCCGTCAAAGAGCGAAAAGAGAAAGAATTGGCTATGGCCAGGGCGCGCTATGCCGCCTGCGGCTATCGATAAAAGGAGACTGATGAAACGGATAATTATTTATTTTTTGGGTGTAGTTGCATTGTTTTCCACTTTATGGGCTGATGGCGCGTCGGTTGTAATTTTGGGCAGCGGTCCCGGAGGACTGACTTCGGCGATTTATTTGGCGCGGGCGGGTTATGATGCCATCGTGGTTGAAGGCGATCTGCCGCTGGGCAGTCTGAGCCAATCATATTTGGTGCAAAATTGGCCGGGCGAGCAAAATATTTCCGGCCAGGCTTTAATGGAAAAAATGCATAAGCAGGCCGAGCTTTTGGGTGTTAAGTTTTTATCCGGTTCAGTTGCCATGGTCGATTTTTCCAACGATCAATATTCAGTTGCCATTAAAAACGCCGGAAGCAATAAGGAAAGCCATCTGAAAGCCGATGTATTTATTATTGCCATGGGTTGTTTGCCGGCTTCCTCCAATATTCAGGGGGAGCGGGAATATTTGGGTAAAGGCGTTTCCTTATGCGCCGTATGCGACGGCGGACTTTATAAAGGCTTAAATGTGGCGGTAGTAGGCGGCGGCGAAGCGGCTCTTATGGATGCGGCCTATCTCTCACGAATTGCGAAGCAGGTATATCTGGTCAGCCGCGGGGGTGCTTTTAAATCTTACGACAAGCAAAAGCTGCAATCGGTAACTAAGACCGCCAATGTCTCTATTCTGCAAAATACTTCCGTAGAGAAAATTATGGAAGAGAAAGATGGTTTTGTTCTAACTTTGAAACCCAAGAGCGGACAGAAGGATTTAAAGGTTGACGGTGTTTTTCTGGCAGTCGGCCTTAAGCCCAATACAGCGCACTTTAAAGGGCAGCTGGCGCTGGATGAAAAAGGCTATATCATAGTTGGCGCTGACCGGCAAAGCAGCCGAACGGGTATTTTTGCCGTTGGCGATATCACCGCGTCGCCGCATAAGCAGGCCATTGTTGCCGCCGGCGATGGAGCAATTGCCGCAATGCGCTCTATCGATTATTTAGAGAAACTTGCCTTGGAAAAGGCCGCAGCCCCTGAAGAGCCGGTTTTTCAAAAGATTGCGGCTACGGGGCTTTATGAAGTTTCTTCCGCGGAAGAATTTAACAAGATGTTAGAAGAGGCTAAAACGCCGGTATTGGTGGATTTTTACGCCTCATGGTGCGGCCCTTGCCGCCAGATCGCGCCCATTTACCAGCGCGCGGCGGCTAAGCATGCAGGTAAAGCTCTCTTTTTGAAGATCAATGTCGACAAATTGCCTGAGCTGGCGCGCGAACATCGCATCCGCGCTATGCCGACTATGCTGGTTTTCCTCAAAGGTAAAAAGGTTGCTGGGCGTTATAAGGGCGCGGACGAAATCCAAAATTATCTAAGAGATTTTAAGCCTCATTAAAAAAAGTTTTTTAATTTCCGGTTATTCTTGCCGGTCTTCCTGTTCCAGGATTTCGGCTCTTACCAAATCACTGATCTGGCACTTTTCATACGGGCGATAAAAGATTCCTTTCTGATCATAAATGCCGGACAGATTATCAGGATTGGACTTTTGGCCGGTACCGATATACTTTTTGTCTCTGTTGAAAAGATATGTACGCGGTTTACCGCTTTCATTAAAAAATCTTATAGCCGAATCAAATTTTTCTCTGTTGACAGGTCAGTTACCAGGCCGGGACGGAAAATAGCCCAGGTAATCAAACATATGGCAAGGGCCGCCAGGGTCCATTGAGTCAAAACAGGTTCGGAAAACTTCCGAGGTCTCAAAATTAATAGTCAGGCAATTTTTAAATTCATTCTTACCAAACTCTTGAATCACGATGCGTATATACCAAAGCAACTTTGGCGTCGCACAATCCCCAAATTTAATGTTGACAGAACGCCAGTAAAATTATTTACAGTAAAGCTCGTTTTGACTAAAATGAAGTTGAACTTCAAAAAGGTAATGCCAGTGTTTAAAAGAGAGATGGAGACTGAGCTTAAGGAACTTGCGCGTGGATATCCAATTGTTACGGTGATCGGACCTAGGCAATCAGGTAAAACAACTATTGTGCAGCATGCTTTTCCTGAAAAAAAGTATGCCAATCTCGAGTTTCCCGATATTCGGGCTATGGCATCTGAAGACCCAAGGGGATTTTTAAAACAGTTTCCTGATGGAGCCATTTTAGATGAGATCCAGCGGACTCCGGAACTGCTTTCATATATTCAGCCGCTTGTCGATGAAAAAGATCAAAAAGGTATGTTTATTCTGACCGGCAGCCACCAATTAGAGCTTCAAGAGGCGATTTCACAGTCCTTGGCAGGACGAACAGCTTTGCTCACTCTGCTTCCTTTGAATCTGGATGAATTGGAAGCTGCGGGTTTTGATCTTTCCATTGATGAATGGATCTTAAAGGGCGGATATCCGCGTATTTATAAAGATCATCTTGACCCCTCGAAAGCCTATCGGAGCTATTTTCAAACTTATGTCGAGCGCGACCTTCGTCAGTTAATTCAAGTCAAAGATCTGATGCAATTCGAGCGGTTTGTTCAAATCCTTGCGGGACGAATTGGTCAGATTCTTAATATGGAAGAGATTGGTGGGGAGGTTGGGCTCTCTTCCCATACAGTTAAACAATGGATCTCTATATTGGAAGCATCTTTTATTGTTTTTAGACTGCCGCCTTACTTTGAAAATTTTGGCAAACGAGTAATCAAGTCGCCTAAGCTCTATTTTAATGATGTTGGTTTAGCTGCTTTTTTATTAGGCATTCAGAATGAAATTCAACTTAGTCGAGATCCGCTTAGAGGACATTTATTTGAAAATGCAATTCTAATCGAGTTGAAGAAATATCGTCTGAATCGAGGACTTGATCCTTCTCTTTTTTACTATCGGGACATTCAAAAGAATGAAATAGATGTTATTTATAAAAAAGGGCACGAACTTGTTCCAATTGAAATTAAATCTTCAATGACTTATCGCTCTGAATTTTCCGAAAAACTTCGCTATTTTCAGTCGATAGTTCAAGGACGGGCTCCTCAAGCTTTTCTAATTTATGCCGGCGAGGCTGAAGTGCGTATTCACACTACCCAAGTTCTCAACTATAAACAGAGCTCCAGGGCTCTCGAATAATGGAACATTTAATTAGAGCTCTTTTTTAGCAGGAAGTCGATTGCTTTTTGAAAAGGACGCAGCTCCGGCTCTTCCAGTTTGAGGTCTTGATCATCCCTGTCTTTATAACTCATGATTTTGATTTTTTTGGCTTTCAGGATATTGCTGTTTTTAAAGCGCAGAATCAGTTTTTCGCGCAGGGTGCTGATGCAGAAGTCCTTGGGCGGGGAGCTGCCGTTAAAACGCGCCGTGACGGTATAGGGCCAGGGATTTTTCTGAAAAATGGAGTTGCCCTGCATAAGATGGCTAAAGCGCCGGGAGTCAAAGATGTAATGCAGGATGCTCGGAAAGATATCCATGTGCGAGGTCATGGAGGTGTTGCCTTTGATCTTCTTGGTATTTTGACCGAACTTATAGTAGAGCGGCACATTGGTCTGCTGTTTATTTAGGGCGGACAGATGAAACATATGTCCATGTTCGAAAAATTCTTCGCCATGATCGCCGGTAAATACGATAATGGCATCGTCATAGAGGCCTTTTTTCTTTAGCTCGAAACAAAATTTCTGAAACAGAGTATCTACATAGTAGATCGCGTTGCGGTAGCGGTTTTTGAGCAGCGCCAGATTTTGGGGAGACGGGAGGCTAAGCAGCAGGTTGCCGGAGGGGGCAAATGGGGTGAACTTGGGCTGCATCTCTTTCGGCCAGCTGTAATTGAAATGGGTTGATTCGAGAAAAACGATATAGACATTGCCATCAGGCTCTTGCTTGGCTAGCATGGCGGCCATGGCATCGTGATCGGACTTGTCCGGTTTATTGGAGTCATAATAGGGAAAAAGGGCGAAAGTATCCAAAAGATGCTGATTTGCGCCGAAGAGTATTTCATCCATGCGGTAATAATTTAGGCCGGAAGCGGAAAAGACATGGATTTTATAGCCGGCTGATTTAAGAACATTCAGCGGAAGGCTGCCGCTCTTCCAACTGTTATCTTTAAGGTGCGTCCAATATATGGGAAAAAAGGAGTGAAAGATGGCAAACCAGGAGCCCGGTGTGAAGTTGGCGTTGGAGAGCGACAGGTCAAAGTGGATATTGTCCTTTTTAAATTGATGCAGGGCGGGAGCTGTTTCTGCGGTAATGAAATCTTCCCTGAGACTTTCAGTAACAAAAATGTAAATGTTCGGCCGGTGCCCGGGGTTTAGCGGTATGTTTTGCGCCAAGTTTTTCAGTTTGGTTTCACAGGGCGGTTTTTTGATGAAGTTGGCGGTGTAAATGGTTTTGGGTTCGTGGTTTAGCAGTGTGGTTTTCAAAGGTAAAACCGGCATGGCGGCAGTAAAAAGATTGGGGGCTATGACAGGCGAGGCGGAAATGTCCCAAAGCAGGATGGCCGCCGGCAGGCAAAGTATCGACATAATCAGCATGTTTGCCCGCGTTTGGAGCGGTTTTTTTTGACAGATCTTATCGGTTAATTTAAAGAGTCCGATGCCGATAAAGGGAATCGACAAGAGCCCTAGGCCCAGCAGGATCCAGTAAGGCAGTGATACGCCGCTCACCTGAATCATCTCCCAGAGGTTGGCCGGATTTTCGTTAATTACCATCATTAGGGCGCCCCAAAAAGAGAAGTCGATAATTCTAAGCAGAAAACAGTCCACGATGTGTGAAATAAATAACAAAAAAGCGAAGATGATTACCATATAAAAGGCCTGTTTAAACAAAAACTTGTGAATCAGATGGGCCAGCAAAATTAGCAGGATAACTTCCATAAGCGTTTCGCCCAGAGCGTAAATAACAAAGAAAAGGGTGGGCGGGGAAGCGGAGTTTTCCAGAAGAAAAATGTTTAAAAGGCTGGAAAAGGCGCTGGTAATTAGAAATAACCCGAAAAATATATAATTAATATTAATTTTTTTCATTTAATCGCCTTTAACTTATTAATTATAATTAATTTGATTTAAATTCAATTAAAATTACTTTAAAAGCCAATTTTTGAAGTGGTTTGGGTATATATTGTTTTGTTACAAAATGCCCGGCCATGTATTATATTTGTATGATCCGAATTGAAGCATATGATTTAGTTTTGTTTGATTTCGATGGTTTGCTGGTCGATACTGAGCCTTTGCATTACAAGGCTTATTTGGCCTTGTGCGCCGGGGATGGGGTCGAGCTTGGCTGGGACTTCAAGACATTCTGCCAAATCGCGCATGAGAGCTCTTCCGGCCTTAAAAACGCGATTTATCCGCTGCTCGCCAAAACCGGCGTATCCTGGGAAGAAAAGTATTTAGAAAAACAGAATAAATTAAGCGCTTTTTTGAAAAGCAGCGATATCCTGCTTATGCCGGGGGCGGAAGATTTGCTGCTATGCATTAAAAAGGCGGGTATAACCGCTTGTGTCGTGACCAACTCTAAAAGATCCGACATTGATATCATTCGTGCTAAAATTTCCGCCTTGCAAACCATTTCCCACTGGATTACGCGCGAGGATTACCAACATGGCAAGCCCCATCCGGAAAGCTATCTCACAGCGATCGAGCGCTATGGACAAAACGCCCATCACATTATTGGTTTCGAGGATTCTTTCAGGGGCTATAGCGCGCTTTCACAAACGAGAGCTGAGGCTGTGCTGGTCTGCCCTTCTTCTCATCCGCAAATGCGCAAAATCGACACATCAGAGGTTCATCATTATGAGAGCTTGCAAGATTTTAATAGAGCACTTTGACAAGAAAAAGGCCGCAGGCGGGCGCCGCCGCCGCCGTATTTTTACGGTCTCGGCTCTTGAAGGCTAGCGCCAGTTCTTTTAATGTCATTTTGCCGCCGGCAGCCGCCAGAAGCGATCCGGTGATATTGCGCACCATTTTATATAAAAAGCCGCTTCCTTCAAACTCCAGACGCAGCAGGGTAGGCTCTTCCATCACCTCCAGCCGATAGATCGTCCTAATGGGATTTCTTTTGGCGCTGCCGCATTCCTGTTCATTGGCAAAGGCGGAAAAATCATGCGTGCCGATAAAAAGCTTGGCAGCTTCTCTTAGCAAATTTAAATCGACGGGGTGTTTGACATGGCAGCGGTAGAGGCGCAAAAAGGGCGTTACCACCGCGTTCGGGGTAAGAAAATAATGATAGATTTTGCCTTTGGCGCTAAAGCGCGCGTGAAAATCTTCCGGCTTGGGTTCGATGGAAGTGACGCGAATATCCTTAGGCAGAATGCCGTTTAGCGAATAGAGCGTTTTATTTAGATTGATGGCCGGATCAGTTGCAAAATGGGCGGTTTGACCCAGCGCATGTACACCGGCATCAGTCCTGCCGGCTCCATGCACCGTAATGCGTGAGCGCAATATGGTGCCAAGCGCCTTTTCAAGCAGCTCTTGTATGCCGCATCCGTTCGGCTGCACCTGCCAGCCGTTATAATTAGTGCCGTCGTAGGCAATGGTCATTAGATATTTGTTTGGCATAGAAGCTTTGCTATTTGTAAATCAAAGGGAGTTGTAACCTTAAAGTTAGGTCGGTTATTTTTTACGATTTTTACCATGTAGCCTAAGGCTTCGGCAATCGATACATCGTCGGTAAAGAGGCGGTTTTCGCGGCGGAGCAGCTCATAGCCTTCCTCTAAAATGGATCGGCGCAGCACTTGCGGGGTCTGAATCTCAAATAGATGGTCGCGCGCCGGTGTTTTGACGACTATGCCCGCGCTGTCGCATTCTTTAATGGTATTAATGGCGGGCGCGCCGGGGGCGGCCGCTCCACACTCTATGGCGGCATCCAAAACTTTTTCTACGGTCTCCTGGTCGATAAAAGGGCGGGCGGCATCGTGGATGCAAATGAAATCGGCTTTGGAATCGGCCATTTGCAGACCATTAAATACCGAGTCCTGCCGCTCGTTGCCGCCGCGAGCGAAAAGCAGCTTTTTGGGCGTAGAAAAGAGATGCTCATATTCCTTGGCGCAAACAACGACGATCTCGCCGATCCTTGGCATTTGGCAAAAGAGCTCGAAACTGTAAAGCGCTAGCGGCTTGCCGCCAAGTGCAAGAAATTGTTTAGGGGTTTTTTGCCCCATTCTCGTGCCGCGGCCGCCGGCGAGCAGGATTACGGTAGTTTTTGTTTTCATCTCGTCGTTGTACATTTTGAAACCCGATTTCTTCAAGTTCTTGATCTTCTTAGACTTGCCGTTTTCCGGAATGGCCTTGTTCAGGCCTATCCGGAAAACGGCAAGTCTAATAAAATCAAGATCTTATTGAACTCGAGGTTTAAAAATGTACAACGACGAGATCATAGGAAAATAATTATATCGGAAAGGAAAGCTATTGTAAATAGATCACGGTAAAACGCGGCTATAGAGGCCGCGTCTTACTGTTTTGAGAAATTAGGAAAGGTGTTTGCTGACGATTTTGGTCATTTCAAACATGTTGATGGCTTTCTTTTTGCCAAAAACTTTTGCGAGATTGTCATCCGGGATAATGTTGCGCATGTTATTCGCGTCTTGTAATTTATTTTTTTTAATGTATGCCCACAATTTTTTAGTAACTTGTGTTCTGGGCATGGGGCCTTTGCCGACGATAACAGCTAATTCTTCGCTGATATTCATAGGCTGCATAAATTTAGAGTTAAGTGGTTTTTTTGCCATGATATAGTCTCCTTTATAATGAGAATTTTTGTAAGTTCTGATTGACGAATTATAGAGTTTTCTGTTCTCTCTAAAACTCCTGAATCAGACCTCACAGAACAATTTTAAAATCCCTTTTTGCCTTCTTTAGCTTTTATAGTAAAGCAAATTATAACTAGCGCAAGATTTTTTTAAATAGATAAATAATCAAAGGCTCGAGGGAAAACCATCTAAGGGCGTGCTTGGAACGGTATTTATCACGAATTCGCCCCAAAAAAAACACGCTCCATAAATTTTTATGAAGCGTGTTTTTTACATTTAGATTTCGCTGATTAGTTCGTTACTGTTTCGTTAACAGAATTTGTCTAATTTTCAGACTCTATCGTAACTTCAGAAATCACCGGAGCTTCAGACTCTGTAGTAACTTCAGAAATCACCGGAGGTTCAGACTCTGTAGTAACTTCAGAAATCACCGGAGTTTTAGATTCCACCGTAACTTTATGGGCAAAGAAATGTCTGGCAATCAAAAGAGTTGCTAAACATGTTACGCCGAAAATAAAGATTTTTGTAATGTTGGGATGGGAAGCATTGGCTTCTTTAAAGAACATCGGAATTTGATTTTTAAAAAAATCAATTACGGTATTTGTGACTCTTGAGCAACAGCCTTGCTCTGCATTGTTTGCTGTCGCGAAACTTGCTGTCAACACGGAACCGACTTGTCCTAGTGGATGACTCATTTTTACCTCCTAATGGTGTGTCAAAAAATAAATTACTTAATAACAACAGGGTGAATTTTGATGCTTTGTGAGATTTTTGTAAAGAACTAATCAAGAAGATAGTGGTTTCATGAGTAGGTGGCAGCGAAAATATCCATTTTTAAAAAAGTCCGGATGTCTTAAACTTATCTGTATACATCCAATGGATTTCTATGGACTTTACACGATCGGTGAAAATTAAGCAGCTGGAAGAGCGGCTGCTGCATATGCGGGGGTATCTTTGACCTTGCCGGCAAACAGGCAGAGTTAGAGTGCTTAGAGCAACAAATGGAGCATCCCGCCTTTTGGGATGATCCCGATGGCGCGCAGAAAATTATCAAAAAGGGCGCGATTTTAAAATCGTGGCTAGTCCCATATAAGGAGATGCAGGAGCAGCTTTTACAGGTAAAGGACCTTTGGCCGGATGCCGAAGCGATGGGCGATGAGGCTTTTTTGCAGGAGTTGATCGATCAGCTTGATGTTCTTGAAGAAAAAATAGCGCAGATGGAAATCAAAAAAATGCTTTCCGGCGAAATGGACGCCCAAGGCTGTTTTTGTTCGATTAATGCCGGTGCCGGCGGTACCGAGTCTTGCGATTGGGTCTCGATGCTCGCCAGGATGTATCAGCGCTGGGCGGTACGAAAAGGCTGGAAGGTCGAGGTGATCGATAAACTCGATGGCGAGGTGGCCGGCATCAAAAATATTACCATGCGCTTTGAAGGCGACTTCGCATACGGGTATTGCAAATCGGAAAAGGGGGTGCACAGATTAGTGCGCATCTCGCCTTTTGATAGCGGCGGACGGAGACATACGAGTTTTGCTTCGGTTGATATTATTCCTATTGTGGATGATGCGGTAGAAGTGGAAATCCGGCCGGACGATTTGCGTGTGGATACCTTCCGCTCATCGGGCGCGGGTGGACAGCATGTCAACACGACCGACTCCGCGGTGCGCATTGTGCACTTGCCGACAGGTATTACGGTCTCTTGCCAAAGCGAGCGCAGCCAGGTGCAAAACCGCGAGACCTGCATGAAGATGCTCAAGTCCAAGCTTTATGAAACGGAAGTGATGAAAAGAGAGGACGCGCTATCCAAAATGGGCGGCGAGAAAAAAGATATCGGCTGGGGCAGCCAGATTCGCAGCTATACTTTCCAGCCCTATTCCCTAGTAAAGGATACCCGCACCAAGTTCGAAACCGGCAATGTCGCCGCGGTCATGGATGGCGATCTGGAAGGGTTTGTTTGCGCATATTTAAAGGAGTTCGGGTGAAAGTAGAAATTCGTTACAGCATAGCTGAAGATGAGTCTTATTTGCATAGTTGGATGCAAGAGGAGTCTATATGGTTTCCTATGGAGAACGCCAAAGAAATTGATTTTGGCGTAAAGAACTGGATTGGTTTTGCCAAATATAAATGTTCGCTCACGGTCATGGAAGACAAGGAGCCTTGCGCCATTGGCACACTTTTTTTAATGCCATATCGCAAGATGATTCATCAGAGCATGTTTTATATGATTGTTGATAAAGCCCACCGAAGAAAGGGGATTGGCACCCTGCTTTTAAAAAACCTTGAACATTTGGCCGGGCATTATTTCAAAATTCAGGATTTATATTGCGAGATATATGAAGGCTGCCGTTTGCAGCCGATTCTGGAACGGGCCGGCTATGAACTTTTTGCCCGCCAGGAGCATTATGTCAAGCTTGCCGCAGACCAATACCTGTCGCGCATATTATATATTCGCTCCACGGAGGCTGTGCTATGAACAAACTTGAGATCAAGTTAGCTGTAGAGAGCGACAAGGCGTTGCTTTACAAGTGGCTGGAAGAGCCCGGCGTATTGCACTGGTTTCCCATGCAAGATCCGCGCGAGGTGGAAGATTCGGTGGAATGCTGGATGAGTTTTATCAAGCAGGGGGCAGTTTGGACAGCCTATTATGATGGCGAACCGTGCGGCATTGCCAACCTTTACTTGCACGCGACTAAAAAGCTTTGCCATCAGGCTTTGTTTGCCATTATTGTGGCCGAAAAGTTCCGCAATAAAGGGATCGGAACAATGCTGCTAAATGAAGTGATGAAAAAGGCCAAAGATCAATTTGGCATTGAGATTCTGCATTTGGAAGTATACGAAGGCAATCCGGCGATAAGTCTTTATCAAAGGCTGGGTTTTGAGGAATTCGGCTTTCATCGAAAGGTTTTAAAAGAGCAGGACGGCACTTATCTGGGCAAACATATGATGCAAAAGAAATTGTGAGGAGTTTATGTCAGGACATAGCAAATGGGCCAATATCAAACATCGCAAAGACCGCGCTGACAAGAAAAAAGGCAAACTTTTTTCGCGGGTGATTAAAGAGATTATTAGCGCCGTCAGGCAGGGCGGGCCGGACATCAAGTCCAACTCCAAATTGAAACTGGCGGTGCAAAAGGCCAAAATAATCAATGTCCCGAACGACACGATTGACCGCAACATTAAAAAGGCTGTCAGCGCCGATCAGAGCGACTTCTTTGAGATGACCTACGAACTCTATGGCTATGGCGGCGTAGGCATTATTGTCGACGCCATGACCGATAATAAAAACAGAACGGCCTCCGATCTGAGAATTGCCGTCAACAAATGCGGCGGTTCTATGGCTTCGCCGGGGGCGGTCGCTTTTAATTTTGACCGCAAAGGCGTTATTCGCATCGCTTCGGACAAGGCGGCTGAAGATGATCTTTTTCTGATTGCGACCGAAGGCGGCGCTGAAGATTTTGAGCGCACCGAAGAGGGGTATGTGGTAATTAGCGCGCCTGAAAATTTAAATCAGGTGCTGGAGGCCATTTCCGCCGCCGGCATTGTTCACGAAGAGGCTGCGCTGGAAATGGTGCCTAAAACTTTTGTTGATTGCAGTTCCGAAGATCTGGAAGCCAACGCTAAATTGATCGAATGGGTGGAAAATATCGATGATGTCGATTCCGTCTATACCAATATGAGCGAAGGCTAAAAGCGATTTGTTCGATTGTTTGATTTTATACCGAAGTGAACTCAAAATTTGGTTTTGGGCAATTTCAAAGCTGTCGCAATTTGACGATCTCAACAGGCTTAATATTAATAATATTGAGCCGGTTGAGATCATCGAATTTCGTCGCTTTGAAGCCGCCGAAAATCCAAATTTTGAATTCATTTCGGTATAGAACTACCTGAAAATCAGTCGCTTGAGATTCTATTATGCTTGAAAGCGACAAATGTCTATTTTGAGCATATTAAGTAGCCGTTATTTTTATCGTATTATCGATATTGCGGATTTAGCTTAGCTCGCCTCGGTACATTTTTGAAACATGATTTCTGCAAGCTTTTGACTTTCTTTGA
>CAZCPS010000005.1:0-7576 GCA_964499895.1 uncultured bacterium
CGGTGACATTAAAGTTCATTTCGTTGTTATCATAAATAAAGTTGCAGTCGCAAACTTTACTGATAAAACGCAGATACTCGGTAATGCTCACATTGTTAAAATTAATGGTGTAACCGGCCTCCGGGGCAGGATTTGCCATTGCGGCGTTCAAGCTCAAAAAAACAAAACTTAACAGAAAAAATATTTTTTTCATAAGCGTAGCGGACCCTGATTTAGATTCTCATCCCCTATGTTAAATCGTAAAGAACCATCGTAATTATTGCAAATAATTATAATAGTGTAGCTCTGATTTCTTAATTTTATTTTAAAAAAATCTTTGGATACAGATCGTGCCGGTGGACTTGCCGATTGATTTGCCGATTTCGCTGATTTGATCCGCGCATATTTGCGCGGATAGAAGAGTTGCGTTTTGAACTTTATCTTTATGCGCCGTTAAAATTTTGAAATTGCAAAGAATCAGTTTGTCGTGTGGATGCCATGGGTTTTTTGCGATCGAAAGGGAGCTGAAAGGCTCGCCAAGCAGGGGATTTTCCGCTTTGAGCGCCGTCTCTCTTTTGTTTGAGCCCTCAACGCGCAGCAGCTCTTGCTCTCCGGCCGAGGCGAAAAGCAGGCTGTCATCTCTGCAATTTAAAAGCAGAACGCTAAAAGCGAATTGCTGCATATAAGATTCGGCGCGAACGCTGTTATTTAAAATATCGAAGAGCTGCTCAATGGAAAAAGCCTCTTTCTGCTGCTTCATGACCATTTTAAGCATGCCGCGGAAAGTAGTGGAGAGCATAATGGCTTTTAGATTGCTCTGTTTTGGCTGGGCCATGCAGATGCAGAACCGGTCATCTGCCAAACGAAAAAAATCGGCATAAAGCCCTGACGGCGTTTTACCGGCCTGGTGAGCCAGTCCGATTTCCATCTGTTTCCATGGCGGCGCCTCTTTGGGAAAGAGCATCTCTTCCGTCTCTTGCATGATAGCGGCCATATCGGTGCTTGAGATCCCTTCAGCTCCCGGACGCATATCTGAGAGGCATTTAGAGAGATCGTATATGAAGTCTACAATATCGCGATAGCGCTCCTGCGGATTTTTTTTGATTGCCTTGGCGACAATCGGCCTTAGCGTCGTCGGCAAGAGGGTCAGTTTCATTTTACCGAGACAGAGCTTTTGCAGGATTAGTTCATAGGCGATGACGCCGAGCGCGTAGATATCGGACAAATAGGAGATGTTGTTGGAATTTTCTTTTTGCTCGGGACTCATGTAAATGGGCGTGCCGATAATGCCTTTATGCGGCAGGAGCGCTTCATCGTTTTGCAGTTCGGAGATGCCGAAATCGATCAGTTTGATCGCGCCCTGATCGGAGAGCAGAATGTTTTCCGGTTTAAGATCGCGGTGAATGATGCCATGGGCGTGCAAATGGCAGACGGCATAGGCGATTTGCAAAAGGATCTCGAGCGCTTTTTTGGGAGGCAAATTATTTTTTAAAATAATTTGCCTAAGTGAAATGCCGCGGATAAATTCCATGGCAATATAGGGGCTGTTATTCCAGACTCCCTCGCCCAGCACCTTGATAATGTTGGGGTGGGCGGTGCGGCGGATGATGTCGGCCTCTTTCAGGAAACGCGTTGAGAGAGTTTTGTTGTCGGCAAATTTGGGAGCCAGCACTTTGATGATTAAAAGACGGTCAGTTAAGGGATCGTTGCCAAGATAGAGCAAGCTCATGCCGCCGCGTTTATAAAAACTCTGGATTGGATAGGGACCGATTTGCTTGGGGCAGGGCGGCTCTTTGCCTATGTCATACGAAGGCTGCGTTTTATCTTTGTCAAACATTATGCAATGGTTTCTTAACCGATTTCGAGTACTTTCACGCCGAGAGTGTCGCCCAATTTGACCAGTTCCCCACGGCCGATAACTTCGCCGTTTACCGTTAAATTAACATTGTCTTTAAGCGAGACCGGCAGCTCCAGGAAGTTACCGGGTTGCAGCTTTTTTAATTTGGATAGAGGGATTTTAAACCGGCTGATTTCTACGGTCAGATTAATCGGCAGATCGTTAATTGATTTCAGCGGCTCCTGCATCGTTTCGCCTTCCTCTTCGACCTCATCTTGGGCTTCGTCCATATCTTCCGCGGGTTCTTCCTCATTATCTTCCAGAAAATGATTTTCATCATCTTCTTCAAAATCATGCTGCATGGTCTCTTGTTCAAAATTTTTCATAGCCGTTCTTTCCTTGTTGCATAAAGCGTAATCTGCCAATTTTATTTTGCCGTCTTCGATTTTTACATCAAATAAAGGCGTCTCTTCAAGAAGCAGCGCCCCGATTGCGGTATTATGATCGGGATCTATGGTGCCCTGGTCTAACAAAATAAAATCGCCGGTTTTGATTTTTTTAAAGCTTTTCATAGACAAAAGCGCATGCGCGGCGTTTAGGCGCAGCATTACTTCAATATCATTTTCCTGAAGCTCCTTTTCAGCCTGGGCGGAGAGATTTTTTTCCCAATCTTCCATAAAATCGTTTGAAAGCAGCACTTTGATATATTCGCTTTGTTTGCCGAGTGCGATTTTGACATCCAGACAGAGGTAGGCGTCGGCACTCGAAGCGTTATCGGCAAAGAGCTGCAAACGCAAACCTTTAAGCAGCGTATTGGAACTGAGGATGTCGAGCGTTTGCAGCAGCAGAAACTCAAAAAAGCCGGAAGAGAGCGCCTCAACGGAAAGATTGCGCACTTCGCTTTCAATAAACAGAGCGGAAAAGATGGATTGGATACTCTTTTGCGATAGAGCGCATTTAATATGTCCCTTTAAAGGCGCGCAGGTGACCTCTTCCACCAAAAAACTTTCGATGCACTTGAGCGCCGCGGGGCCCTCTTGCCATTCTTTTTGTTCAATGCTGATCTCCAGCTCCGGTAGGCCGGTTTTTTGGCGCAGCATACCCGAAAATTCCTTTTCATCAAAAACGGGGCGGGAAATCAGCCCGGCCCGGTCCATCGCGCCCAGATGCCGGTTAATTTTTTTGAGCCAGTGATATGAGGCTTGCTTGTTTGCCATCGCTATTTACCTTTTTCCTTTTCATTCCGCAGAGGCTCTTTTCTTTTAAAGAGCGGCTTTTCAGTCTCCAGCTCGGCTTCCAGCCGATTTACCTTGAATTTAACATTTGCCGATTTAAAAGCCTGCATTAAAGATGGAAAATTATTGTTAAACAGGGTAACCGCCTCCGGCGTGCCGATCATCTTGATGTTATAAGAGTTTTGGGCGGAAGAATATTGAGTGAAAACAATGCGGGTGCCAAAAAAAGGCGAGTTTTGAAAATTTTGCGAGTTAAGTAGGATCTCGGTATGGGAAACACCTTTTTGCTGCAGGGAGATAATCGTGCCGACCATGCGCGTAAAGAGGGGCATGATTGCAGGCTTTAGAAAGCTCTGCGCGCCGCGCGCGGCTTGTGTCGCTTCCGAATAAACTTCCGGCTGCAGCGGCTGTAGGATTGCTTCCGGAGCCGCGGTTTTTGCAAAGCTTGAGAGATCTTGGCTAGCCGGAGTTTTCAAGGCTTGATTATCCATTTTTGAGGGAGTCTTCAAGGCTTTCTTTTCCGGACTTTGGGCAGGTTTTTCCGGGGCGGTTATCTTTTCCGGTTTCTTTTCTTTTGGCGGCGCAAGCGGTTTTTCCGGGGTGGGGGTTTTTTCCAAAGGTTTTTCTTTTGGCTGCGCAAGCGGTTTTTCCGGAGCGGTTATCTTTTCCAAAGGTTTTTCTTTTGGCTGCGCAAGCGGTTTTTTCGGAGCGGTTATCTTTTCCAAAGGTTTTTCTTTTGGCTGCGCAAGCGGTTTTTCCGGGGCGGGAGTTTTTTCTAAGAGAGCCTCTTTTGGCTTTTTGCTTTCGGGCAACGCGGCGTATAATGGCGGAGCGCTCTTTTTGGTTTCGGTAGGCTGTTTTTTTTGTTGGATAGGGATCTCTTCTTCCTCTTCCTCCGGAAACTCTTGCATCTCTTTCTTTTTTTCTTTAATGCCGAAGAAAAGAAAGCGGCTGTCGGAAATCGGTTTTTTCTTTACCTCCGTAAACGAGCCTTTCTTTTTAAGCTCTTCTTCGGAAAGGGCGAAAAAGATGTTCTTGTCCTTGTCTTCAGGCCCCAGAGACTGCTCTGAAACCAGTTGGCTAATTTCCTGCAAGGACATGCGGTGCAATACCGGTATAAGCATTTTAAGGCTTTGCGGCGAGAGATTTTTGCATAGACCGATCAGCTCTTCGGCATTTTTGGCAGGCAGGTTGTTCAAAAGAAGAAAGAGCCATTTTTGATCGACCAAATTCAACGGGGCGAGCAACTTTTTGGGAAAACTTTCGGCAAAATTGATGTCCGTTGGTTTGGCTTTAAGCGTTAATTTAGAGCCATAGTTCTCTTCGCCATCTCCCTCGTCGATAAAATCAAGTAGCGAGGCGTCGTAGTTTTCTTCTTCCAGAGTCAAGGGGCGGGACTGTGCTGCTGCCGCGCCTGCTTTTTTTGATTCACCCGATGCTTTGGAACCCTTGGTTTTCAGCTTTTGTTTTTTCTGCTTTTCCAGTTCGGCCTCGCCTACGGTATCGATTTTCATGAATTCTTCAAAAGCGGAACTGTCGGCAACGCTTTTGCCCTTTTTGATAGATTTGTCGCCGGTTGGCAGACCTGAAATTTTCGATAGATTCATAATCTAGGGTCTCCTTTTGTGAAGCATGGCGAATTTGGCCGATCCAAGATCATCCTGTTCAACCTGATCCTGCCTTTCCAAAAAGTAGTTAGCCTCTTTTTGCCATCTTTGCTTATGGATTTTAAGTTTTTCCACTTCGCGCTGTTTTTTGATCACCTCTATTCGGGCGATTTCCATCTGTTCTTTTGCCGCGTCAAGTAGCTTTTGCTGACTCGCAATTTTTCTTTCGGCTTCGATCAGTTTTTCTTTGACGAGATCAATATACGCTTTCATCTGTTTAATCTTGTCGCTTGTCGTGCCTTTATCGAGCTCCTCGCGGATTTGCCGGAGTTTATCATTTTTGTGCTCTAGGACTTTATCGCGCTCTTTGGCGATCTCTTCCAATTTTTTCTCGGCGGCGAGAACCAAAGCTTTCTTTTCTTCCAGGAGGGTTACAGCTTTTTCAAAACGCCGATTTTTAATACTCAGCAGCTGCTCGAGGGGATAATGCAGGGCTTCCATTAGATAAACAGTTTTTTAAGTTGTCTCAAGGTCTCTTCGAACGAACTTTTTTCATCGGTTTTCTGCTTTAAAAAGTTGTTAACCCGATCGACATATTTAATCGCGAAATCGGCTTTTTTATCGGAGCCGGGTTTATATTCGCCGATACGGATCAGGAGTTCGTTTTTCTTATAGGTGGCCAGCACTTCCCTGATTTTGCCGACCAGCTCCAGGTGTTCTTTGTCGATGATCATCGAAATAACGCGGCTGACCGAGGAGAGTACATCAATAGCGGGGTAGTGGTACTGGTGGGCTAGCTCATTGGAGAGCACAATGTGGCCGTCCAAAATAGAGCGCACTTCATCGGCGACCGGTTCGTTCATGTCGTCGCCGGCAACCAGCACGGTATAAAAGGCGGTAATCGAGCCCGTTTCGGAGTTGCCCGATCGTTCCAAAAGGCGCGGCAGGGTGGCGAAGACCGAGGGCGTATAGCCGGCTCTGGCCGGCGGTTCGCCGGCTGCCAGGCCGATTTCGCGAATGGCTCTGGCAAAGCGGGTGACCGAATCCATCATCAGGATTACGGATTTACCCTGATCGCGGAAATATTCGGCGATCGCCGTACCGACCAACGCGGCGTTGATCCGCAATTGGGCGGCCTGATCGGAAGTGGAAATGACCAGCACGGATCGTTTTAACCCCTCTTCGCCCAAGTCGTTTTCAATAAATTCGCGCAGTTCGCGGCCCCGTTCGCCGATGAGCGAGATAACATTGACATCGGCCACCGCGTTACGGGCGATCATGCCCATAAGCGTCGACTTGCCGACGCCGGAACCGGCAAAAATGCCGATCCGTTGCCCCTCGCCGCAGGTGATCGCGCCGTCGATGCAGCGCACGCCGACGGAGATCGGCTTCTCGATCAGCTTTCTTTTCAGGGGGTGCGGCGGATGGCGATAGACGGGATATTCTTCATCAACTTCAAGAGGCCCTTTACTGTCGATATCAATCGCTTCGCCGATGCCGTTTAAAACACGGCCCAAAAGGTTTTTACCGACTTTGATATGCAGCGGCATGCGCAGCGGAATAACTTCCGAAGAGGGCCCAATGCCCGCCATATCGGATAGCGGCGATAAAAAGACCTCTTCTTTGGTAAATCCGATTACTTCGGCAATTAAAGGGTTGCCTTCGCGCCGGATCATGCAGACTTCGCCCATTTTGACCTGCGGCACAATCGCCTTGATCAGCATGCCGACGACTTCCGTAATGCGGCCGTGGATTGTGGTTAATTCCACATCTTCAAGGTGGTGCATAAGGCTGTCGAAAGAACCCGGTTTTTCCATGCTTTTTCCGCTTTTAGATCTGGATGTTTAGCGTCTCTTTAATGGCTGCTACCGATTTACTGATTAGAGCCGACGCGTATTCCAGCTCCTGCTGGGCTTGCGCCAGTTTAACCTGAATAAGCAGCATATCCGCCGGGTTCATCATGCCGGGTTGCGATGCCATTTTACCGAGCTGGTTTTTGACGGCGGCATACTGGTCCTGGCCATGCGCCGCAAAGCTGATGAACCTTTCAAACGGTGTCGGCCCCGTCATATCCTTGGCTTCCGGCATAGCGGCGCCCATTCTTTCTCCGGCGGCGCTCACACTCTTTTGCGCCGACCGCAATTTATTGTTTAGCAGATGTTCCGAAGAGCGTTTGAACTTGAGCTGCGGCGTATGCAGCTGGGACGAGATGGTCTGTAGTGTCTCTTCCGAGGTGTTCATTTGTTCGAGCAGCGACTTGACGGTGGGCTTTTCCATCGGCGGGTTTTTTTGGGCCAGTTCCATCGGCGAAATACCGGTTGCTTCCGTTTCCGCCGGCGCTTGCGTGCCGTTTAGAAAAGCGTTAAACATATCCGGCTGCGGAATCCCTTTGCCCGCCAAACCGCCTTTGGGATCGGTCGGCTCGATTTTGCCAAACGCGCTGACATCTTCCGGTGCGGATGCTCGGTCTGGCATAGTCTATCCTCTTTTCTTTTGGCGCATAACTTCCATCGGCGAAGGCGCTTTTTTGATGGTGTTTTCGATAAAAGTCAAAGCCGTGCCGGACAGGTTCTGGATCATCGGATCGGAAGAGGCCTGCGTCTCGCGCAAAATCTCTTCGCTTTTTTCGGTGTTGGTAAAGGTCAGACTATAGGCAATGCCAAGAAAGGCTTTAGCCATGTCATTGGCCGGGTCTTCCTTTAATACTTTATTGAACTGGGAGATGGCTTCTTTCAGGTTGAGTTTATGCAGGTTGATGATGCCGTAGCCCAATTTGCAAAGCGAGTTGTCCGGGCGCAGCATTTGAGCTGTTTTGAACAAAGCCATAGCCGAGATCTCATCGAGCTGGTTGACGGCGATAAAGCCCGCTTCCAAAAACAGGAGGAAGTCTTCCTGGTAGTTTTCTAAGATATTCATAT
>CAZCPS010000005.1:7676-19823 GCA_964499895.1 uncultured bacterium
CCCGCTTCCAAAAACAGGAGGAAGTCTTCCTGGTAGTTTTCTAAGATATTCATATATAATCCTTTTTTTCTTAAAATTATCTGTTCTGGTTGCTAACGGCGGTTTTGATGCACTGGTTGATTTGCGAAATCATATTGGAGATGGAATCTCCGACTTGTGTTACTTGCGACATGCCGAACTGGAGCTGCAGAAACTTGCCCGGGTCGGCTGAAGTAATATCTGCGGCGAGATTATTAATATTTGTTGTCATATCGGCGGAAATGGTACTGAATTTATCAATCAGCGCAAGCAAAGTTATGTTCGTCGTTTTGGCAAGGGTTGCAAATGTTCCCATAATTAACCTCTCTTTGTGCTTTTAGAAATTTTTGAAACAACATTATTTAAGGCCGCGTAGCCTTGCTCTAGTGTCTTGAGCGTTTTTGCTTCCGCTGCCGTGGTGCCTTTGCGCTGCATTGATTTGATGTCGCGGACGGCGCTTGTTGCCTTGGAGCAGATTTCTTTGGCGTATTGCGGATTTTTGCTAATTTCTTCTTCTAAAGCATATTCAAATGCTTTTTTTGGTTTCTTTAATTTTTGCATAATAACCGAACTCCTGTTGATATTTACTTACTTATAATTGATTTTGTATTTTAGTCCATCTTTTTCTAATAGAATTGTGTTAGGAGCAATTTCCTTTACCATCATGTTTTCGAAAACATCGCCGGCGGAAATAATCCGCCCGTTAATAAGCACGGAGATGTTCCGGCCGTTTTGCCCGGCGCTACCGGCCACTGTGAAGTTATTCGACAGGTCGACTATGGCGTCGGACGCGGCCGTTGGAATCGCCAGATTTTTAACGGCTCTGATGCCTTTGACTGCTTTCAGGTTTTTCTGCAATTTGTCAAAAGCGCTTTGTTGCTTTTTGTCATAACGACCGGAGAGCAAAAGCTCGCCGCCGAGATTTTCAAAAAGCAGGTTGGCAAAACCGTCGCTGACAAGAATATTGGCGATTTGGGTGTTGATGATTTCATCGACCATGAGGTTGTTTTCCAATATATTCAGGTAGGGAAAATGCAGGTTTACATAATTGATCAATTCTTCGGCATCCTTGGTGGTGGTAACATAGCCGGAGAGTACAAATTTGCCGGGAGCGGCGGCGTAAACGCCGACATTGCGCCAGGCCAGGTTTTCTGAAAGAACGGCGTTCATATTCTTCCAGACATATTCGTCGATAACCACCTTGTTATCGATGCTGCTCAAAAATGTAAGCTGTCCCAAGTCGTAGAGCAGCTCTTCCTGATTAAGCGAAGTTAGCACATGTCCAACGAGAAAAAGGCTGCTAGAGCCGGGGTTGTAGGTAAATTCAGTGCCGGGATATTTTTCAAGAACGGTTTTTATTTCTTTGGCATAGTTGATTTTGGGCGTTTTAACCTCTTCCGTCTTTAGCAGTGAAAAAAGACTGACGACTAAAAAAAAGAGGAACAACAGGGCCGCTCCGCCGAAAATCAGATGCCTTATGGGGATAATCTGTTTTTTCCAGGCTGGGATTTTGTCTTCCTCCTTTTCTTCCGCTTCGGCAGCAATGGCGGCAACTTGTTCCGCGGTAGCTTTTTCAGGCTGAGGCTCCTCTACGGCGGCATAAATGGTTTCGGCTTCGGCTTTGGGGTCGATAATTACCAGCGTGGTAGTGCCGATTGAAATAAGATCGCCGGGCGATATTGGCCGGCGATCGGTAAGCTGCGCGTGGTTTACCAGCGTTTTGTTTTTGGAACCGAGATCTTCCAAAAATACAAGGCCATCTTCCGCGATGGTTAATTCGGCATGTTTCTTAGATACGGAAAGGTCGTTAAATACGATGTCGCACGATCTCGCCTTGCCGAGCAGATAGGTTTTGTCTTTTTCGAGAGAAAATTCCGCGCCGTTATTGGGGCCGGATATAGCCTTGAGAATTAAAAAGGGCTCGCCGAGCAGATTGAGGGATGCGTCTTCGCCGCCCGTTTCAAAAATGGTCTCATAGGGGCTTTTGCCTTCCGCAGGCTCTTCCAAAACGGGTTCTTCTTCGGGGATCTCTTCTTCGGGAGGAAGTTCCTCTTCCGGCTCTTCTTGGGGAGAATAGAGTGTCTCAAAGGCCGAGCTCTCTTCGCCCGCGGCGGCGCCCTCTTGCGCTTCGATGTTAAATTCTTCGGGCAGTCCGGAAAGTGAATAAATAAAAGTTGTCTGGCCGATTTTTACTATATCGTTTTCTTGCAGCGCTTCTTCTTCGATCGCGGGGTGGCCATTGATTTCGACCGGGTTGGTAATGCTCAAATTTTTAATAAAAATCCGGTCTTCGCTTTTATAGCAATGCGCGTGCTTGCGCGATACCGTTTTATCGGGCAGGAGCAAATCGGCCTGATCGGGATCTCTGCCGATTATCCATTCGTCTCCTTCTTCAAAATTGAGTATAAGGCCTCTTAGCGGACCTTCTCGGGCTATCAGGTGCATAATTTTTTAAGCCTTGGCTTGCTTTAAAAATTCCGGGATTTCTTCGCGCCAGTAAACAAGGGCGTTTACGAAACTCTCCAGATTTTCCCTATATTGTTCATAATCTATTTCATACTGTAAAATCAGAGTGAGTGTCAAGAATTTCTCGGCGGTGTCAAGACCGATGATGCTGCCGAACGATCCCTGGCCCAGATAGTTGGCCTTCATCAAATATTCCAAAAGCTGCGCTCTTTTTGTTATGGGGCAGCGGCAAATATCGGCATGCAAATAGAGTCCGGGCGTCAATTCCTTATGGCTTACTTTAAGGGTATCGCCGATAATTAAGTTAAAGGTTTGATCCTGCTCTTTTTGGGGCACTTGAATTTCAAGTTCCTCGCAGACTTTCGTTAAGAATTCTTCAATCATTTTTTTGTCTCCGCCAAATTCATTTTGACTATTTTGCTAATTTCATGGAAAGTAAAAAATTAAGAAAGAGTATGTTTTTTTTGTTCTAAAAATTATTTGATATAAGCGAGTTTAATGAGGAGTTGTTATGAATGGCAAAACTTATCTGATCAGCGACCCCAAAGAGAAATATAGCATCGTTTTTGAAAGCAGCGAGCAGACGGGTTCGCTTGCGGGTAAGTACAATCAGAAACAATATAAGATTACGCATATTTTACATTTGGCCCAAGGGGCGGAAGGTTCGAAATACAAAATGGTATATACGGTGTACGCCGATACGGATGAGCTTGCCAGAACGGCGATGGCGGCCTATAGCAAACGGCTTGTAGAGCAGATGAGCGTAGGTGAATTTGAAGCGGCTTATGTTAAACGCTCGCTGCCCTTTAACGCGGTGCAGCTTAATCGGACATTTTCGTCTCAGGGCGAAGAAATATGGACTTTTCATGATCAGGATAAATCACATACGGTTACGCTGGATAGCGCTTTCATGCGGCGGCTCAATATTGTACTCGCCAAACGCAATCTGGCTTCCAGAGATCCGCTTGAATATTATAGGACAAGCGCTGTCGATTTAAGAGAAAGGCTGGGAAAACTTATAGAGCGAAAAAGAGCCTTGCATGACCGCTATTTGCAAGTTGAGGTTGAAAAGGAAGATCTTACGAAGAGCGCGGATGAGCGAAAGCAGCTGGCTGAAGAATGGAAAATAATGAATGATAAGCGGCGCTCTAAAGAACTTGGCGCCCATTCGAAAAAAATAGACTTGGAAGGCCGGAAGTTTAAAATGCCCTGGTCGGAGCCTCGTATCGATAGGGAAACCATTGAGAAGAACTGGGACGGCCGCATCCAACTTGTACAAGAGGTGTTGGCTAAGTTTGAAGCGGTTAGAACAGATCTGGACCGGAAAACCGAAACAATAGATGCGGAGATAGCCTTGAGGCGAGGGGAGATAGCAGATTTGAAGGGGCAAAAAGCGGTATTGCCGCCCGATCAACAAGAGCCGATTGACAAGGAAATTGCTGATAAAGAGGCGCAAATTGACCGTTTTAACCACGAAGCTATGCAGCAGTCCAGGCAAGCTTTTAATCCTCTTAAAGAGATGATTGACGAGGTAGCCGGAGACCTTCATTATCTTGAAGCGGCGCTAAATCTGTTCGATCCCGCGGAAAATCTTTAATATATTATCTAAGCGTTTAATATACAATAACATCTGTAGGCGCGCACAACCACCCCCCCCCTTTTTAATAATTAGCAGCTTATGAATTAGCTGTTTAAAATAAAATGTTGCTTTTTTATTTCAATTATGTTATAATAAAGGTAACGGGGAATGTTTATATAATCCCTGTCTCGTCATTAATCTTATCGATTATCGAATTAACTTGAAATTTAAATAAATTAATGCTATAATAGACGTAAGGGTAATAATAAACGCTAGTAAAACTAATACGGAGAACTAAATGCAAGATATAATGTCCTTTATAACGGAAATGCTGTCAGATCCTGAGAAAATTAGCGATATGCAGGAGATGATGAAGCGAGCGGTTGAAATGTTCGGCAAAGTAGCCGAAAACTTGAAAACGGCGTCGCAGGGCGAAAGAATGGCATTTGTGAAGGAACTTGACAGGGTTACCAATAATCTGGACGCGGAAATGCTAAATGCTTGCCAGAGTTCGGGAGTTTCCAAGGATATGCTCAAAGGCTTGCTAAGCAATATGAGCGCCGGCGAAGGTTCCGATGGTCAAGCAGACGAAATGATGGCCGGATTTAAGGTGATGATCGAAGAGAAAGCTGTTGAATATGCGGCGGAAGAGAAAGAGCGCGAGAATAAAGAAGAGAAAACGACCCGCAAAAAGAAGTGGATTAGCATTTAAGTTTCGTTTTATACCCAATCCGCTTCAAGCTTTGGATATAACGAATACGGATAATAATAAAACAATAAAAAAAGGTATAAATGACTGCAATCAGTAATACTTCATCAATCCATGAAATTGTCGCATTTTTGGACAATAAATATGACAATGATACGGCATATTCTTTAGCTGAGTTAAGGACGGCTTTGGAGATAACCGAAGTAGGTGATTTAACGGAAGAGATTTTAGAGATCTATTCTATTGACGCCGAGCTTGGCCTTTTTTATATGTCTTTATTGGGATTGGAGAATATTGGCATAAATGACACTCTGATTATCGGCATGATTTCGAGTAAAACCGGCCATGTGGACGCGTTGGCTTTGACAGAGGCTTATTATAATCCTCCTTCCGACTTATATTGGGGCACTTCTTCGATTGATTCGTTAGAGACGACTTTGAATAGAACTCCTTATCCGGCAATCGGGGGCCTTTCAGAAAAGGACAATGTTAAGTTAGCCCTTCAATTTATTGATTTATATAATAAAAACGCTCTTTTGGGTATGGTCTATCTTAGCGAACTGGCTAAGACCAAGCCCGATTTAGTAGCTGTGTTAATTGAGAATAGCAACGCTCTGGCCGC
This sequence comes from uncultured bacterium, assembly GCA_964499895.1. Lineage (GTDB taxonomy): Bacteria > Chlamydiota > Chlamydiia > Chlamydiales > SM23-39 > CAZCPS01. The sequence continues at coordinate 13,071 of CAZCPS010000005.1, forward strand.
TGCCGACAAAGACCTTTTATTGTTTGCGCTTAACCATCCCGCCACCGTCGCTTTATATAGCACCATTAGCAAGAGCGCCACTTATCTTTCCTGGACTGACTTTACTACTGCTTTAGGCGTAACTAATCCCGCTTTAATCACAACCGCCATCCTGAACTTGTATCAAATTGATAGCGATTCCGGTTTATATTATTTAGGACTTTTAGGCGCTAATAATACCGATTGTGGCCAAGTGATTGCGAACTCCGGTTTTAGCGAAGACTTAATTGACCTGTTTTTAGCCGCTTACGAACATCCTGAGGCTGTTTCAGCTTATTTTCAGATCAGAAATAGCTATGTTACCGACTATTTAGATTTGGATGATTTGGAAGTTTTAAAAACAGAAGATGGCGACTTTGACGCAACGGAATTAACCGAGGCGCTTTTAGCTATTTATGTGTTGGATAATGACATGGGATTGCACTACTTTGCCGCTTTGGGACTGGAATTTACTGACGAAAATGTCATAACGAATATTATTGATGGCAGCGACCTTACCGCGGCTCAAAAAGAAGCGATTACCAACGCCTATACAATTTCCACATCCGACTTATATTGGCCGGAAGGCATTACCGTTGAAGATTTTAAAGCTCATATTCTTGCCCAGGACGAGACTCCTTCCATTGCTGATTTAGTGGAAGATGGTTACCTCTCTTCCGATATCGATATCCAAACCCGTCAGCTTTTAGACCTTTATCGAATGGATGCGACTTGGGGTGCCTATTATTTAAGCGCTCTTGGCATGATTGATCCGAACAACGCTATCGTGTTAAATCGTATTGAAAACTCCGGTTTCAGTTCGTCAATACAGAGTTCGCTTGTTTCGGCCTATACCAACCCGGGTGAAAGTTTTTATTGGACCGGCACTAACTCAGCTTCTAATGTTGTTATATACATTGATTCCTATATGTCCGCCAGGGATGAGGACGGCGAATTGGTCAATGACGAATATCCTTCGTTGGAAGAGTTGCAAGAAGCCGGTTATTTGTCTGAAGATCCCATTATTTTGGCTCGCCAGCTGATCGGGATGTACGAGTTGGGCGACAAGCTTTCATTGTATTATCTGGCGCAGCTTAGCGAAAAAAGCGCTGATGTGACCAAAGTGATCAACTCCGTTGCGAGGACTCCGGTCCAGCGCTCAGAACTGCTATACGCCTTAAATAATCCGGCTACCGCGAAATTATTCAAGGAAATATTGTTATATAAAGAGTTAAACGGCAAATATGCTTCTATTAGCGAACTTAGCGCGTACCTGGTTTCCAAATATCCGACTGAGACTCTTTTAAAAATAAGCGATGCCGCGGCTCTTGCGCAGCGGATTTTAAATATTTGCCATTTGGATAAATCCATCGGCCTGCGCAGTATGGCCGGTTTGGGCGAGCACAATTTGATTTGGGTAGCTGGCGTAGATGGCGCTGACGGCTCTTATAACAAGACCGCTGCATGGCAGCCGGCCTATGATGCGATCGTTGCCGACACGACATTTTCCGAGTCGGACAAGGCCATGTTTCTGGATGCTTATATCAACCCGAACGGCGCTTACGGTTCAACATGGAAAATGGTTGAGCAGGTGCTGGCGAAGTTTGGCAGCATTTCCGATTCACTTAAAGCGGGTCTGTCGGCTTATACCGATGCCGTTAACAATATGACCAAGCCGATTACTGACTTTAAAACCGCGCTTTCAAATTTAAACAGCTCCGGTACGAGCGGCAACACCTATCCTGCCGTGTCTGATGTATTGCGTTTTGTAAAGGAGCTTGACGCTCTTAAGGCTGCTCATATCGAATTTAAGGCTGCCTATGATAAATATGCTGCTGTGGAAACATCAAATGCGGCCATTTTCGATAGCGAAATTGCAGGCAAGTGGTCAACATTTTGCGATAATATAGGAGAGCTTCTTTCTTCAGTAGAAGAGAGTGATGTTTATAGCCGCAATACTAATGTGGCTTATAACTTGAATACTACGACTTCAGTGTCCGGCCATACAGGATTTGTCACCGGTACAGGTGTTACCGATACTAAAGATTATTATATTCCGATGAGCACGCTATTGGAAATCGCAAGAGCGGTTATTGACGGAACTACCGTAGACAAGAAAACATTTACTGTGTTCCGCAAAAACACTGCCGGCGTCTATTCTCAGGAGACACTGATATTATCCAATGCTCCGGTTACCTGGTATAATGACACTACGGTGGATAGAAGCGCCATTGCCTCCTTGGCTACAACTTCTAGTTTCTCATCTTCGTATGAGTTTATCCTGATGCAGACATTTGGAAGTTTAGGCGCTGCGGCCAAAGATACCGCCACCCAGAATACTGAGTACAACATCTATGGCGCATTGCTGGATGGTAAAACAACATCCGGAACCGATGTGGCCTCCAAAGGTGCAACTTCAATTATCTCCAGCCTGAGTTCGGCTGCGACCGATAATAACTCGAAACTTAGCTCGAAGGGCCAAAGCTTAAACTCGATTTATGACCAGATCAAAGAACTGATCAATGTGATGACCGACTTTTACAAGTCCATGGTCAGAAACCAGGTCGCTTAATAATTAATAATAATTAGTAACTTTAGGGAGATTATTTATATGGCAGTTGTAAATCCAAGAACTACCGGAAGCGAAACCAGAGAAAGCGCTGTGCGCGATCCGGATAAGGCCTACGAGTGGTCGGACAACATTTTCTATGTGCTGAACAAGACCAAGGAAGATTTGTATGAGACAACCGATATTTTTCAGAAAGAAGCGCAAAAAAGACTGTCGGTAATTGCTCTGGCAGAGGGAATCGCTGATGAATTTTCCAATTCCTCCGTGACTTTACTTGGCGATGCATTGCTTGCTTATATTGATGAAGTCATAGCCAAGCACGGCCTTTTAGAAATAGATGATCCATATGTGCACGATGTGATGGGCATGGTTGCGATGAGAAAAACGGAAATCTTAAAGACCGAAGCGGAAATTAACAAATTAAATAGTCAGATCAGTGATTTGGAAGATGCTTTAGATAAGCTTCGTGATAGCCGATCATTATTTAATTTTGGTTGCGGCGGCGGAATCGGGTCATGGTGCCTCGAAGGCGGTGTTGATGCAGTCAAAGCTGCGATTAAAGGTTTAAAGGCGGCCAAGGCAGGTCTGGAGTCTTCTCAGCAATCCCAGATTATGAGTCTTGGTTCGGATTTGAAGGCATTTGCCCAAACGGAAAAGACCAGACTGCAAGCCGAGATTACCCAGGCGTCGAATGACCAAAAAAGTATTACGAACAAAGCTATTAAAAGTAATTAGGGAGAAAAAGATGGCAACAATTAGCGGAAACGGTCCTGTATCTTCAGGCAGAGTGAATTTGTTAGAGATTGATAAAGAGAAGGTTATCGATCCTTTTTTACTGCTTATTCTGGTGTTGTCAGGCTGCGCAGATGCTTTGCATACATTGCAAGGTCCGCAGTTGTCGGAAATGGACAACTATCAGAAGGTATATGACGGGATGAAGGATGAAATGGAGGCATTGCAAACCAGGATGGAAGCTTTTAATGTCACCAATGATAATTTGGACGACTATGTAGATTTGCAAACGCAATTCATGATGAAATCAAGTCTTGCGCAAGAGCTGTCTAATAAGATTGCGCAATTTACGGAAAGCACGGTTAATCAGACGATGCAAGAAAAAGAGTCGCTGATGACCTTGACTTCCAAATTGCTAAAACTGTTCTTAAGCCAGCGGAAGCTTAAAATAATAAATAATAAAAATTAATAGGGGAAAAAAATGGGTGTAGATTTAAACGCTAATGTATTCATGCTGCTGGCTGAACTTCAGTCGGAAGCACAGCAAATCGGACGCTATCGCCAGAGCGCTGCCATGCAGCAAATGGGCTTCATGCAAGACGAATATGATGCCAGCATGGGTTCCTGGGAGAATGCCAGCAATGAACTGTCAGATATTCCTGCTATGGAAGGTGCCGGAGTCGGAATTAACACTGCCGGCGCGATTTTGCAGCTGGCCTTAGGCGGAATATTGCTTGCCATTGGTACTTTGGTTGGTGTCAAACTGGCTACTGCGAGTACGGGTGTCGGAGCGTTAATAGCCGCATGTATAATAGGGATAATAATGCAGTTGATTATTGTATATATGCTGCTGGCCATCATATTGATGAGTTTATCCAAAGACAAAGGCACGCAAGACATGCTGGGAGGTGACAACTTTATGAATAGTCTTTTTGTCGGTGAAATGGGAATTTATAAGGATAAAGTTAAGGATCGCACGGAAGACAGAACCGATAAGAGCAATGAAATGACCAAATATCAGACGAGAGCCAACGAGATTCAGCAGAAGATCCAGGCTATGATGCAGACGGACTTCTCCTCGATTCAGGATACGCTGAATACTTTGACCAACCTCTTCAACCAAATGTTGAACTGGTTTGGCGAACAGTCGAAAACAAGATAAGCGAAAAGGCAGGAGAACATAATATGACACAAGTAAATGGTACTGCTTCAAGTCCGCCGGTTCAAACGGCAGAGAGAAAAATCACGATCGATGATATCGTCCGGTTATTCGCTCTGGCTAGAAGCTTAATGAACGGCATGGGAATATTGGTTGGCTCCGCGCAAAGAGAACTGTCGACCTCCCAGAATAAAATCCACGACCTGGTTTCGGCTAATGGTAGTGAATTAATAGAAAAAGCAAAAGAGATGGCGGAGTTTTTCGAGAAAGCGGAGATAATCATGGCGTTTGCTATGATAGCTGCCTTAGCTGCCGGCGGAGCAGGCGTCGCGATTATGGCAGGCTCTACTTCCGTTATCGCTTCGATGGTTGAACTGCTTGCAACGCTTGTAGAGCTTGTTATGCAGATTTGGTCGGCTGTCAAGCAGATCCAGGGAGCTCTGGTAAAGAAGGAAATGGCGGGCCTTACACGAGAAACTAGCGAATATAAGATTAGTCTCGATGCGACCTATGCGACCATTGATGGCTTAAATGATAAGCTTGCAGCTATCTATAAAGATGTCGCGAAATTAGAAAAGTCGCTTCAAAAGCTGCTTGCTTCCAATGGCAAGATGCAAAGAGCCGGATCGGATCAAGTTAAAAATATTAAATTAGTTGGATAATAAAAAGAGGTAATAAAATGTCAGAAGTAACAAATACTAATAATTCAGCGACAGTTTTTCAAGGCTGGTTTTTAGAAGGTAAGGATGAAGAAGTAACCAGTGGTGATTTGGTAGGCTTTATGGCTAAATTGGCCGCGCATTTTGCAAAGTCTTACAGCAAGTCGCAAAAATCCTGGCAAAATATGCTAAAAGCCCAGTTTACATGCGGTATGCAGTCGGCTATAATGGTTGAAATAGCCGAAAAAGCCACAGCAACAGGGCAAATCTTTTCGGCCGGTGCGGATATAGCCGGAGCCGGTATGTCAGCCGGTTTTATGGCTAACGGCGCAGCCAAAGCGGGCTCGTTGCTTAAGAAAATAAACGCTAACAAAACAGCGCTGAAAAATTTGAATAGCGCTAAACCGATAGAACCGGCAGCGGGTGGAGTCAATAGGGCTACAGTCGAGCCGGTTACAAACGCCCCGGTTGAGAGAATGGAAATTAGTTCCGCAGGTGGCCCTCCGGGAGAAAGCAAACCTACTACAGCGACTAAAGCTGAGGCCGGGGATACAAGCCGCACCAAGGAAGATATCCTAAACGAGAACAAGGAGCTGGAAGGGGAGCTCTCTCGCGCTGTCAATAACAATGCCTTGAAGGGTCAATTGGCTCAGACATCTTCAAGCGCTTTGGGTAAAATAGCGGATTCCAGTTTCAAAACTTGTGCCGCCGAGGCGAGCAAGATTCGTACTGAACTTGATTCACTTTCAGCGCTCGTAAGGGAGCTGGGAGAGGGTGTTAACAAGATGTCCGGAAAAATCGGCGAGCAGGTGAACGATTTCTGGAAAGCCGTCGACCAGATCATGGAGCAGGTCAAAGCTTCCGCTATGAGAGGTTAATAGACCAAAATAATTCTTCTTTTATTATTATCCGAGAGCCGGGGGAAAGATCCTCCGGCTTTTTTTGTGTCCCTGATGGGAGATTCTATTTGCGCTCGATCTCCGGCAGGATAGTGTTGTTAACTACACCATCGGTAATCAGGATTCTGCCGATGGTAGGATCGGAGGGGACATCGAACATCAAATCGCGCAGCAGGTTTTCCATAATCATGCGCAGAGCCCTCGCGCCGGTGCCGGTGGTTTTAGCCTTTTTGGCAATGGCCGTTAGCGCCTCTTCCGTAAACTCCAGATCCACCCCCTCTTCTTTGAAGAGTTGGATGTATTGCTTGACCAGGGCGTTTTTGGGCTTTAAAAGGATTTCAATCAGATTCTCTTCCGACAGCTCATTGCAGGCGGCGATGCAGTTAAAACGACCCACAAACTCCGGGATAAGGCCGTAATGGACCAGATCTTCGGGTTCGACATGGGAGAGCAGGTAGTTGGTCTCATGGGCATCGGCGGATCCTTTCTGGGAAGCTTTAAAGCCTATCGTGCTCTTGCCGAGCCGCTTGGAGATGATTTTGTCGAGGTGGACAAAGGCCCCGCCGACGATAAAGAGGATGTTTTGGGTGTTGACCCGGATATACTCCTGGTGGGGGTGCTTGCGGCCGCCCTTGGGCGGCACATTGGCAGTCGTGCCTTCGACGATTTTTAGAAGGGCCTGCTGGACGCCTTCGCCTGAAACATCGCGGGTAATGG
>CAZCPS010000006.1:0-19321 GCA_964499895.1 uncultured bacterium
CTCTTTGGCTTTCAACCGGTCCCAGAGTTTAGCGTCCATATCATACATTTGCCAGGCTCTTTCATTCAAGTATTCCTCGCCATCGCCCGTTACGGCGCCCAGCGCGAATTCAGGATTGCCGGGCGCGCCGACTTTACGCGCGACCAAAATATCCAAAGGCAAAGAAAGCTTCTTTGCTACCGCAAGCGCTATCGCCACGCCGCCGCGCGGCAAAGCCAACAGAACCGCATTGGAATTCTTCGCGTATTTACGCAATTTTTCCGCCAGCTGATTGCCGGCGTCAAGGCGATCCTGAAATAACATGCTTTAATCCTTTATATGGGCCAGATACCACTTGGCGGCCAGTTCGGCCACCTCTTCAAGCGCGCCCTTTTCCTCAAACAGATGGGTCGCGCCGGGAATAATCGTTAACTTTACTTCGCATTTCATTTTCGATTGCGCTTCTTTGTTCAAATCAATTACCACATCATCATTGCCGCCGACCAAAAGCAGCGTTGGCGCTGCCACCTTGCCCAAATTACCGCCGGCCAAATCAGGCCTTCCACCGCGGGAGACTATGGCAAAAATGGCCTCATCGCCGACTGCGGCGGAGAGCGCGGCGGCCGAACCGGTGCTGGCGCCAAAATAGCCGACCGGCAGATGGTTATTTTGGTGAACAAAATTGGCAGCTATTTTCAGGCGTTCAGTAAGCAGACCGATATCAAAGCGGTTTTCTCGAGTTAAATCTTCTTCTTCGGTGAGCAAATCAAAAAGCAAAGTCGCAAGACCCGCTTTTTGCAGCACCTCGGCAACATACATATTGCGCGGACTTTTGCGGCTGCTGCCGCTGCCGTGCGCAAAAATTACTAACGCCTTCGCGGCTTTTGGCACAATCAGATCACCCTTTAAACTCCCCTTTCCAATTGGAATTTCAATCATAATGCCTCCCTCTTCAGTTTAACTTTGCCGCAAGCCATAAAGGCCGTAACTTTAGTATTATCGGGCACCGTGATCCTGCACGCGCCCTTAAAGACCACATCCTTGGCGGCAAACAGACTGTTGCCTTCTAAAATAATGGTGAGAGCCTCTTGGCGCCTGATTTTATTTTGCCAGAGCTTTGAAATATCGTTAAATTCCCCGCCCGCGTTTTGCACTTGCACATTTTCCAGATAACAGCGCCCCTTTTGCTCACTGTAATAAATGCCGCGCGGCAAATCTGTCTTGCCGGTAATACATTTAGCCCGAACTAAAAGCGAACCTTGCAGCTGTAAATTTAGCAAAGAAAAATCGGCTATCTCAAGCTGGAGCTCGGAGCCAACAGATAGATGGCCGCCCTGTATTTTAGCGGCAATATCGCGGTAGAGCGGGCCGGCACCAGGATGCATCAGGCAGATAAAAGAGGGGCCCGAGCGGACATATTCCTCTAAATCGGGCATCGGCGGCAAAATCATTTTGCAAAGGCCGGACAATAGCTCATGGTAATTGCAAAGCATATCATAAAAACAGCACTCGGGCGTTTCTTTAATATCCCCTCCCGGCAGAAAGGCGCGCTTGGTCACGGAAATGGTCTTGTGGCGATGGTTATAGGTCGCAAAAGCTTTCAGCTCCTTTTTAGGGGAAGTAAAATAGTCGGCGATGTTCTGCATCATCAGTTCAATGCGGCCGCCGCAAAGTTCTTTTTGGCGTCCGCTTCGATCAACGCAGGCAAATTTACTTTTAAAATTAATAATTCTTCCGGGAAAAATCCCTCTTCGCGCCTTCCGCCGCACCGCCTTTAAGTCTATGAACAAAATATTGGTATTGGAAGGAAATTCAGAATAGAGACTCTCCGGAGTCATCGGCGCGTCCCTGATTTGCCACTTCGCAAAATCGGTATATTCGATATTGGTAAGAGCGTAGGCGTATCCGCTTTTTTGTTTTTCGCGCCGCAAGACATTGATACCTTCGGCTGCGCCCACACGCCGGCTGCAGGAAGCAAAGCCTAACGCCTTGCCGGAAGAGAGGCCATAGCCCATAAATGCCAGCAGGCTATAGTCCGTGCCTGCGAGCGGATTGTTGATCTGCCGCACAAGCGCCTTTTTAGCGCCAAGCGCCAGGAGCCAGTCAAAAGCGCCTTTTTCTTCCATCAGCTGCCAGAGCACGCCATGTCCGCCCGGCTTTAAAAGCGGGGTAAGATAATCGCTAATCAGCCAGTCTCCCTTTTCAGCCACCACCGGTACGCTAATTTGACTAAAGAGGAAAAAGCGCTCTTTTGGGCGGGAAAAGTAGTTATGTTTTTCCAGCATTTTTAAAATATGGGTCTGATTGTTCTTTTCTTCCGATGTCATGATCACAATCGGCAAAATAAGCTGGCGGCCATAAGTTTTAAAATAGAGATGCTCGAGTGCCTGTATGTCAATAATCAAAAGTTCAAGCAGGCTCTTGCCTAAGAAGGGCAAAAGCGCCGCCGGCAGGGGCTCGCCTGTTTTTCTATCGGTAAGTCCCAGACGATCGCCGGCGCCGCCCATAGGAAGGATCATAGCCATTTCACTTAAATTTTCTAGCGCGAGAGCATTTTTTTGGATAACCTCGGCGGTCTTTTCCCGTATATCGATCAGAGGCGGCTTAAAAACAGCCGCGCCGCCGGATACCGGCAGCTTGCGGATCAAATCCCTGGCGCGTAAATGATAGCCAATAAGTCCGCCGTCAGCTTGATAAAACCGTTCAACGAGGGAAAGTTTTTCGGCAAGCAGCTGCAATTTGCGGATTGATCTTTGGGAGGCATGCGACAAAACCGCTTCCTGGCCGATAGATAACAGCGAAAGTAAAACCAGCTTATGTTCCGGACTGCATTTTTGCAAATAGCGGCCAAGAAAAGGGTTTTGCTGCAAAATTTTGCGTACCCGGCGCTGCTTTTGCAACGCCGCCAATTTTTCATTTTCAATCATAGTTTCATGATATGATTGATAGAAATTGGCGTCTATTATTTTTCTATATTAAAAAAAACTCTGTACTTGCATATTTTTCCGTTTCTTGAAAAAATTTGTTTCCAACATTTCAAGAGGATCTCCAATATGAAAAACTTCATTATGATTTTAACCGCCCTTTTTCTCTTTTCGCCCATGCTCCACGCCGAAACGGCATCGCGCGAGGAAATGAAAGAACTGATCAAAGAGACCGTAAATGAAAAGATCTCATGGCTGATCAAGTTACTTTCCGGCACCATTACCGATCAACTCACGCAGGAATTGCTCTCTGAAAAGAGTCAAATAGCGGGTCTCCAAACCCAAATGGAAGCGGTGCAACAAAAAACGGCGCGGCTTAATGAAAAGACCGAATCGCTACTGCAAAGCTCCGAAGAACAGAGCAAGGCCATCGCTATGCTGACAGCCGCTACCGAAGAACATGGCAAACTTAGTGAGCTGCTGGAAAAAGAGATCGCCGAACAAAAGAGCATACTTGCGGAAATGCAAAGCGGGGTTGCTCTATCAAAAGAGCTGGCGGAAGAAATTAAAAACCAGTCGCAAGCGCTTAAAGAACAGCTGCGAAACGGATTTTTATATTCGAGCGAATTAAAAGAAGAGCTGCAAAATAATAAAGAACTCTATGAAATGCTGCACAAAGCCCTTTCGAAGCATATTAAATCCCCGGTGATGCATCCTGCCATGCCCTAGCGTTTTGCTCGGACAGTATATGATCAAGCACCTGGCTTGTGGCATTCATATAAGAAGGGCCGTTAAAAGCATGGTCCATTAAAAGCGTGCCCTGACCGCAAGGTACGAATGTCAGATTGCTCTTACCGCCCAGCGCGTGGCGGATCAAGCCGGGCATGGACATGAAAAAGATCAGGTCTTTCGGAGACGCGTAATTATGAACTTCATAGGCCAGGCGCGAACTTAACAATGCGGCGGGACCAAAGGCGTGGATCGTAAGCAGATTCCGCTCATCCGGAGAGAGCAACTTTACGGCCTGCCTGACCAGCAGGGCCCCTTTGCTGTGCCCCAAAATATTGCCCATCTGCCCGTGCGATTGCTCTATTATATTCTTGAGGTGGGAGGCCAGCAGCCTTGAATTGGGCGTTTGAAGGTTTAGCTTGAGCGCGAGAAGTTCCAGCATATCGTAGAGCAGCCCGCGCGACGGTATGTGTATTTGGATGGAGGCCATCCTGCCATCAAGCTTATTTTCAATCATGGCCATGGCCTCGGCGCTATCTTCGGCTGTTTTATTCATCATGCCATTGACATAAATCACGGATCCGTGCGACAGGTCGCCATAGGAATTATTGGTCGCATGCGCATATTTATTCTGCTCCGGCTGGGCGGAAAAATCCCATTTAAGCAGCTTGCCGATGCAGAACATGGCGTCTTGCAAAATCGGCAGCGGCAGCGTCAAATGGTAGACCAGCAAGTCCAAAGCGATGCCGATCGCCTTGAGGCAAAGCATCAGCCCCCTGAAAACCACATCGAGCGGGATATAGAGCCCATCCGGGCGAGGCGAGACATCAAAAGCGGCAAGACCATCGGGGTCATACTTGGAGAGCGGATTGTTCATTACAAACACATACAGATTGGCGCCGTCGGTAAAACCCGCGGGATCGGGCGTCAAAAAACGGGAAGTCTCTACATCAAAATATCTGCGGCCAAAAAAGACCATTTTAAGCAGAGACTCGAAGCGTTTAGCGGCAAAGCGCCATGGGTTGCCAAGCAAACTCTCCTTTTGCCGCTCTTTCGCGCCGTTAAAAATCAGCTCGGCTCCAAAAGCTCCATAGTAATAGGATTCGGCAATTTGCCCCGACTCCATATCCAGCAGCGCGGCAATATTATGGCGCAAATCATGGAGCGGCGCATAGGCCTGTCCATGCAATTCGACGGCAACTGCCGAGGATAGGCCGACACCGCTGATTTTAAGCTCCACAATATTATTGTCATCATCCTGCAAGCCGATCTCATTCTTTTGATCATTAAGATAATAATGCCGCTCGCCTTTCAAAAAGCGCCCCTCTTTCATCTTATAAACGGTGCAAGAGACGCGCCGGTGGAAAGCGTCGTAGGTGAAGCAGATTTTTTGATCGGCAAAAATAGCGCAGGCAAGCCGGTCCAAGGCGTCATATTGGTAGCGAACATTTCCGTCCTTGCGCAAAACGGGATTGCCGCAGTCGTCATATTCAAAATGACCGGCCATTTGGTTTAAGGCGTCAAAGGTTTGCTCCTGATCATCGCGTACAAGGCAATTGCCGACGGAATTATATTCATAGCGATGCGCAATTAGCCCCTCTTCGGATGTTAACTGGGAGCAGTCGTCATATGAGTAGGCGCTCTCTTTAAAAAGCGAACTGTCTACAGATAAAACCAGACCGGCCTGCGAACGGCTTAAAACAGACTGCCGCAACGTTGGCGCCATGAGACCGCGCAGCCTTCCTTGCGAATCATAATCGGCAGTGCCTTCTCCCGCGTTGCCGATCATTTGCCACGCGAGCAAATTGCCATCAAGATCATAGCGCAAATAGGTGTGGCGCCAAACTTTTTTGCCGGCAGCGTCAAGGCGTTCGATCGCTTTCGGATAGGCCGGATCATATTCATAGGCAACCGCCGATCCGTCCGGCAGTGTAAGCAGAGAACATCTTCCCATTTGGTCAAAAGTGCGCCGCAGCTTTGCCGCGGAGGGCAAAATCTCTTCTTCGACCTCGCCGAAAATATTATACCGGCGTTTAAGAATATTGTTATTGATAAAATCACGAATTTCAACCGGCCGGTCGCCGCGATCATATTGATAGACATAATGACAAGAATCATCCGAGGCGCGAAGTTCGGCAAGGCGGCTTAAATAATCATAAATATATTCCAAAGAGACGCCGCCCGGCTTGATATAGGCTATTTTGCGTTTGCGGCTATCATAGCGATAAAGCGACACACGCTCCGTATCGCCATTTTCTTCAATCATTTTAATCGGCTGATTGCAGGAGTCATACTCCCAGCGCACAAAAGAAACGCCTTCCCTCTTTTTATGATACAGAATGTCGGTTTGCCGGCAGGTCTGATTGCCGGCCAAATCATAAAAGTAATTTTCCTCGAATACGACTTCCTTAAGCGGTGATTTTTTAATCAGGACGGCTTTGCGCTCCAAAGCGTCTTGCACAGTAACCGTAATCCTGCCATCGGGATCGATCTCCGTAATGGAAGTTACCAGCTGACCCAATTCATTCAAATGTCTGTCATCATAAAACGACAACATCTCATTGCCGCCTGCGTCTATGCGGCGCACGATGCGTCTATTTTCATCATAAAAAAAGTACTCGGTAGCGAGGCCTGCCTGCAAAAAATGGCCCTCCGAGCTTTTATTGCCGCATTTGTCATACGAAAATAGAACGCGGGAAAAAAGCCGTCCAAAAAGATCTTCCTTGCGCTCTTCTACCACCTGTCCTTTTTGATCGCGCAGAGTAATGTGCACCAGGGCGTTGCCATTGCCGTCCGGAATAATTTTTTTTAATAAAAATCCCAACGCGTCATACTCATAGGCAGCTTTGCGGCAGCCATTTTGCACTTCGGACTGCAGGCGGGCGCACCCGTCGTATTCATAGTCGGTGATAAGACCGCAAGGCGTTATATGGCGCTTTAGCCGGCTGCCCAAATATTCCCAGGTTTCCGTGCTGAGCAGCTCATTATATGGCGAATAAATCTCCTTTTTTACCACCTCTTTAAAAGCGTTATAGGAATAGCGCGTTTTACTGCCGTCTTCCGCGATGCTTTCAAAAAGCGACCCATCAGGAAAATAACGGTTTGTTACTACAGAACCATCAGGATTTTCAACGCGGACCTGTTTTTTGAAAATGTTATACTTCATGCGGGTGGTATCGCCTTTGGCGTTCTGAATGGAGACCTGATTGCCTAAAATATCATACGCGGTATGGACGACGGGCGCAATGTTGCCGCCATCTATCGTTCTTACGAGCGGAAAAACCGTTTTAACAGGCCGTCCGAAAGCATCATATTGATAGCGCAGAACATTGCCATAAGGATCGATGGCCGACACGATATTGCCCTTGTTATCATACTGAAAATATGATTTGCGGCCATTTTCTTCCGAAGAGACCGGCCGGCCTGCATAATCATAAGTAATTTTTTTCAAAGAGGCGCTGCTTTCAGCCCCGGTTTGATTGCCGAACGCATCATATTCATATTGGACGGCATCGCCTTCCAGATCGCTTTTTTTAAGAAGCCGCCCCACGGCATCATATTCAAAGCAGATGGCGTTGCGGTAGACATTTTTGGCATCATAAATATCCTGCCGTGCGATTTGATTGCGATCATTGTATAAATAACAAACTTTGCGCAAAAGCCGCTCTTCATCGCGCTTTGGATCGTAGTAGCGTTCTTTGATCATCAGCGGAAAATTTTGCTCGTTCAAACATATTTCGCGGATTCGCCGCTCCGTTACAGCCCCAAAATCATCCATATTTAAAGAAGAGCCGTTATCTTCGATCTCGCGCACACAAATATTATCTTCATTATATTCATAGAAACGGCGGCGATAAATTCGCTTTTTGTCGCCAACGAATTTAGCCGTCAGTAAATTAGTGCCGGGCTTATAGCGAAAGTAGGTTATGGTTCCGCCCTCTTCTTCTTCATAGAGCGTTAAATTAAAGCCGTCTTCGGAATAGCGATAATATTTATTGTACTCGCCATCCGGATGGATCAGCGTCTCTTTGATCACATTGCCGCGCCCATCATAACAAAACTGTTTGGCCGCCCTCATTTGCCCTTCGCCGTCTTCTAAAATCTTGGTCTGTATCTCGCCCTCTTTCCAGACAAACCGCTGCCGGCAATAAAGCTTGTCCTGATCAAAATATTCAACTTGCAAGGGGCGCAAATGGCCCGAATAGTGATGCCGGCAAAGATTGCCGTCGCAGTCCTTGACTTCGGTATAACAAGGCTCGCGGAAGCCCTCTTCTTGCCGTTTATTGGGATAATGATAATAGGTGTGCGCGGCAATCAATTTGCCCTCCTCGCCGGAGGGCTCAAATATGGCGCTGACCCGATCGCTGGCGCCTTCTTTGGGATGCGCAACCGTAATGTTCTCTCCGGAGGGCAGCAGATTGTCGCCGGGGCGGTAATATTGCACGGCCAGCCGCGGCCGCCCTTTTACAAAAACCCCCGAGAGCAAATAGCCCCGATCTTTATCCCAATGTTTTTTATTAGGTACTTTGCTATAGCCCGGTTCATAACAATATTCTTCGCCATAGCCAAAATTCGAAGTAACCGCCGACAGCTGGTAGATGCCGTTTTTTTCTTCAAACACATACTGCAGGGAGCATCCGTTACTGCCTGCTATGGTAAAATCATGCAGTCCCTTATAAGTTAATTTAACCCAGGCGTAAGTTTTGGTCCTGGATGGATTTAATGTCTTGATGCCGGCAAGACGGCACTCCGCGTCGTATGAATAGAGCACCACATTGCCATTAGCCCTAACTTCTTCTACCAGATGAAAACCGATAAGATCTTCTTTGGCAAAGTCAAGCTTCCGATAGATCCGGCGGCTGCCGTCGCCGGATACCAGTTCAGCCATTTGATGCTTGAAATTAATGCTTAAGCGATTATTTTTCAAATTTGTGCGGCCGGAAATCATGCCGGAAGCGGTGTTGACCGTCCCGAGTGTCCGATCGGAAATCTCCGGCAAAAACTGAATCGTGTTATGGCTGTGCTGTCCATGGCTGACATATCGGACCATGGCGCCGGAACTTTCCGCGACATCAACTACCAATAACTTCTCTTTGAAGCGTATGCAAATTTGCAGATACGAAAAAAAGGCCCAGCCGCCTCTCGGATCCAGTCCGTCGCCGCCGGCATAGCTTCTCTGAATAACAATCGGCTCTACGGCGTTGATTGTCATATCGGTCTTGAAAAGGTTTAATGAGCCGGTCTGCAGGTTGACGCAGTCATTGGTTCGAGAAAATAAATTGTCAAACAGCCGCTCTTCGGCCGAAGCTAACCCGCACAAAATAAAAAATATAAGCGCAAATCTATACATGGACATAAATTAAAGAAAATAATAGTATTTTTGCGCAAGAAAATTTTACAAACCACCACCGCAAACAGGGAGAAAAATGACCATTGATAACAACCATTCCATGTCTTTTACGGAAATGCAGACGGCGCTTAACGCCCATTATTATCTGGACACTTCTTTGCTCCGCCACCGGGTCAGACATCCAATCATCGCCTTTTTTAAACATTTTGGCTGTTACAGCCATTACCAAATCAGTGCCGTTGCCGAAGCGATTTTACAAAAATTTGACTACACTATTGGCGAAAGGCAACTTTATGACATGAATGCTTTAATAAGAAACGCTCGAGCTCTTCAAGAGTTTGACTCCGCCATTAAAGTGCTGCAATACCTTTGCAGAGCACCGGAAATAAGGCCGGCCATTCTTACACGCCTTACCCCGGCGCTTATCTTGCAAAATAAAATCAGGGCCTGCCTTCGCGGCTTTTGTCTACTTCGAAGCCGCTACCTTTGCCGCAAACTCTCAGCGGGACTGGTTTTGCCTTCGCAAATCCTAAATTTTAATATTAACAGAGTATTAGGCTCAAGAGCCGTTCAATGTTTATGCCGTGAAATTTTAATACTGCAAAAGCACGGCAAGACTATCCACGCCCTTACAACCGGCATTTCCCATTTATTTTATGATTCAATACAAAAAAAAACCGAAATGCTTTTCACACACTGGTCCGGTTGGATCAAAAAAAAGGGCAAAGAAAAATATACCATCCAACTTCATCTGCCGGGGAAAACAGGCGGAAGATATAAAATCATTCAGAGAAGCTTGCGTTTTGAAATCTCGCCGCTTGATAAAAATAAAAAGCGGGAGACAACCTTCCTGCCGACAGTGGCCGCGCAAGCCAGGTCCACATCAAATAACATAGATTATAAAGTCTTTCAAAGAGGCATCAAAGAGCACCGCATCATTTTTGATCTTTGCCGGCGCTGCCGCCAAATAGCAGATCCGCCGATTGAAGTGGTTGAATATACCAACTCTTCCGGTAAAAAAATAGTGGAGATTATCCAGACATGGTATCAGGGCTCGCTAGCCGATCTCATCAGGACAGACAGCGTTTACGAGGGTATCGAACAGGAAGCAACTATTCCGGTATCGCTTTCACTAAAATTGGGCATATTGCAAGAGATTGCCGCGCAATTGGATGAGCTGCATGGCAATTATAAAATTCACGGTGATATTTCACCGGGCAACATTTTAATTAGAATGCCGCATGGCTAT
Organism: uncultured bacterium; assembly: GCA_964499895.1. Taxonomy (GTDB): domain Bacteria; phylum Chlamydiota; class Chlamydiia; order Chlamydiales; family SM23-39; genus CAZCPS01. The sequence continues at coordinate 10,232 of CAZCPS010000006.1, forward strand.
CTGAACGACTACGATTTAGCAAACCGCTTCGGGAAAGGACGCGGATCGGGTAAACAAGAGACTTTATGGCCGCTATGCACAAGCCTTGGCTGGAGCATGCCGATTCGGGATAACTACGCGCTACTTATGGCATTGGCGCTTATCGCGCTGGGATCAAAGCTGCTTGCGTTTATTGAAAAGCGCTCATTTGACGGGTCTTCATTTGCGGCATATGTGATACGGGCCCTTTTTACTCACGCCCAAAAGAGGCTCGCTCAAGAAGATCGGAAAGAGGCCTCGGATCAAATCGGGGAGATGGCAAGCAATGCGCCTGAAACCTCTCTTTTATTCTCATTTTTGGAATCATTGCCGCAAACGCCAAATATAAAAACGCTGATCTGTGAACTATGCTTTATGCAGAGCGTTGCCGATGCGCTTCCCATTTACATGGAGCAAGACCAAAAACTGTATAACAAACTAAGCTCTGATAAAGCCTTTGCCTATATTTTACAGCACGGCAATCTAAGAGCCCTGGCCGAAATGAACCTCTACATTCCTTCAAGCGCGGCAATCTCTCTTTACTTGCAAAAAGCCATCACGGCAATCCAAAAAGGAGAGGCGGACCATGATTTTATGATGCCGGGTCTATCGGCAGAGCTACTTCCTGGCGCTCCAAGAAGTCCTCGATCCTTCGCTTGACTTCATCCTGGTAGGTTTTACCTTCAAAGGAATGATCTCCCAGAGGAAAGCCTCCTTTCGGCGAAATAAAAAGCACCGTCTCATCATCGAAGAAGAGGTAGCGCAGCATGGGAATAAAGTTTTGCAGCGGCACTATATCCCACTTGGAAATTACATTATATACCCGGGAGCAAATCGTCTTTTCCATAATATAGGCCGGAGCGATGTTCAGCACCTCGAGCATCTCTTTTTCTTCGGGGGAGAGCCGGCGGATCGCCCGCTCCGCCACCAGGGCCGCCTTGCTATGCAGTATTAATAAATACTTGGCCGAAGGATTTTGCTCTCTGGTCTCTTTTAAAATATCATGCAAATCCTCGGCAAAATTATCGGAGTTTTGAGTGGGAATATTCAATTTGAGAAAGACGGCATCAAGCAAATCTAAAAAAATGCCGCGCGACGGCATGTAAAAGAGGTCTAAAATAACCGCCCCGCGGCTAAATTCAGTAAGCATCGCGGCCGCGCTCATATAATATTCCGAGGTAATATTCATAATGCCGTTAAGATAGCCGATTCGCGCGTTGGGGTGGTTATGGCCGGTTTGTCCGATAGTATGTACATAAGGATTAAAAAATTCCGATTTGGTAATGTCGCAATGTATAGACCGGCCATAGGCGATCAGGATATCTCTGAGATAGGGAAAGGGCATCACATGATTGCCGATAAAATGGATCGTTGCGCCGATAGTGTTTACATTTGACCCCATATGATTGACCAGCTGCAAAAACTCGCGTCTCGCAAAACTGTAGGCAAACCTCAAATAATTAAGGGGGTTAATCGTAAAAAGACCAAAGGCATCGCTTTGGCGAAGGGGGCTGTTGGCGGCAAACAGATAGCGGTTTATGCCATCAACAAATCCTTCCGGATCCGGCGTGATCCAACGGCCGCAATCGGGATCCAAATAACGCCGGCCGAAAAAAACCAGCCCCGTTTCATCGACGCGTTTAGCCGCGAAGCGCCATGGATTGCGGACCATTGATTGTTCGATCCGCAAAAAATTGGCATCTAACACTTCCTCTTTTCCAAAAGCGCTGTACCGATAGAACTCTACCGGAGAGCGGGTGGCGGCGGAGACCAGGCCGCACACGCTGCCCTGCATATCATGCAGGGGAGCATAAACCTCACCATCGATTTCGATTGCCACCGCCGCGGCGGCCTCCGATATCAAATGATCTTTGAGCACCCGCAACTGGCCAAGGCAGCCCCGGCCGTTCATCGCGCCGATCTCTTTAAATCCGTCATATAAAAAAAAGAGCTCTTCGATTAAATCGCCGGCTTTCCATACTTTTTTGCCAAGCCGGCGATTTAACCCGTCATAGACATACTGTATGACCATATTTTCACCGGCCGCCCCGATTTGCCGTCCCAAGGCGTCATAGGTATAACGCCATATTTTACCATTGGTCTCTTTTTGGCTAAGATTGCCGCAGGCATCATATTGATAATGCGAAACGCCGTCAAAGCGCAGCCGGCAAAGCCGGTCCACCTGACATGGCCGGCCATTTTGAATGACGCGATTACCCAAAGCGTCATACTCGTAACAATCCTCGCCTTCCCTGACAATCTGCCCTTTTTCATCATAGACGACGCGCAGCACGCCCAGTTCCGCTTCAATCAGGTCTTCTTTTTCACTCTCCTTGAGTGTAAATTTAAGCCAGGGATCCTGTTTAGAATTTTCACCTGCCACGACCCGGCCCAAATCCAGAATCAGCTCTTCGCCCGCGCGCCAGACATAGAGTATCCGGCAGGCATCATCAAGGCGCTCGATAGAGGAAGGAGACTCGCCGTTGTAAATATATTTAATGGCCGAACCGTCGGGCAGTAAAATTTTACGATAGTCCGCGCCATATTCGTATCGCAAGGCATAGCCGCCTAAAAACTCTTCATACGCGAGACGACCTTCGCTGTCATAGCGCCGCTTTAGAGAACAGTTTCCGCACAGGTCTTCGATCAAAACCGTTTCACCGCGACTGTCATAGTGAAACCGGTAGCCGCAGCTCTGATCGGAAGCCTCCAGACGATGCAGCAATTCGTTTTGATAGGAATAGCTAAGGGCAGTGCCGTCCGGCGCGATGCGCGTAAAGCCATCCGCGGAAAACCGATAGAGAGTTTGCGAGCCCTCTTCATTGACAGTTAGAGATTCCGAAGCGGTATCGATTGTACAATCAATATGATAGTTGGCGCCCTCCTCGGATACATATGAAAGCACATTACGGTCCCGGTCATAAGTGATTCCGGAAAAAGCCATTAACGGCGCCAGGCAAAAAATCGCGATTCTTTTCATAAAACATCCGGGTAAATTATACCCAATGGACTTCAAGATTTGGTTTTGGGCAATTTCAAAGCTGCCCTTATTCGTCGATCGGAGCCAACTTAATATTAACAATATTAGGTCGGTTGAGATCGGCAAATTTCGTTGCTTTGAAGCCGCCGAAAACCCAAATCTTGAAGTCCATTGGGTATATGTGTTAACGAATTTGACAAATCCGGTTAATTTTCCGCAATACAATAGTGCTCTAAAAAAAGAAGAGTCGTTTTTTTGTCTGTATGATATAATATATACCGAAGCAACTTCTTCGGTTTTATTGTATATGCGTTTAGAAAGCCTTATATTTTCGATACTGCTTATACCGGCATTTGCCGGCGGTATAACGCGCGCTGAACCGGTCAGTTTAAAGAGGCATCATGATTTTTTGGAAAATGGCTTCGAAGAATTTCCCGATTTTTTTTTGGAACGCGAACTGATTGCCTCTAAAAATAGAGTCCGTCACATACCCTCCTTTTTCCATCGGCGCCAGATTGCCTCGCAACTCCAAAAAATTGTTCTGCAAGCGGCCCCTTTGCTGGGAGCCGTGCAACAAACCGGAACCCGCATCCGGGAATTAAAACATTACATTCGTCTTAAACGGGGCGGCCGCCTCCATGAAGAAAGTTTCTCTCTGGAAAGGGTGTTTACAAAAAGGTGGCAGCTGCCACCGGTCATGGCTATACGCTCTTACAACCTTTTCGCAAAACTCTTCGGCCAAAAGACAATTTTTTTTCCGACCATCGAACAATTGACCTTTGAAAAAAAAGATTTGCTGGTCAGTGACATGCAATTTAAAAATCTGAAGATTGAAGACGAGGGCTCATCTGCCGAGTTAATGAGCGGTCTTTTCTTCGCCACTCCCGCGTGGAAGAGTAATTTCAGACCTTTTTTGGACTTGCGCGGACACATGCTTCGAAGCAAGCATTTCGCGGCCAACGCAGGTTTGGGCTTCCGTCAGGCGCTACCCAAATACCATCTGGCGATCGGCAGCAATGTTTACTATGACGGCCGCAAAAATGACAAATGCATTTTCAGCCAGATGGGTGCCGGATTGGAGTTGCTGGGCGCCTTTTTTCATTTGCGGCTTAACGGCTATCTGCCGCTGGGGCAATTTACTACCAAGGAAGGAGTAACGCTAGCCGGATCGCCGCTGCCATTTTCACCATACGCGGACGGCCTGTTAGGGCTTGAGCTGCCGAAAATCCCGGTCTCTTTAGGCATCGGCTCATATTTTCTGAAAGACCGGGTGTTTGGCGGTAAAGCCAGCATGAACATCAAATTCAAAGGGGGTTTCACCCTCAGTTTTAACGGCTCGCGCTTTAGAAACCCGCTAACGCAGGAAGCGCGGCAAAATCTGGAGGGCAAACTCTCTTATAAACTTGCGTTTGGTGAAAGGAGCGTTAAAAAACCGGCGCAATTTCTCTCCCGCTATATCGCCGGGGAAAAGAAACCGGAAAAAGGCGAATTTACCAAACGCCTCGAAACGCCGGGCTGCCGCAACGAAATCATCCACCTCTCCGCCAAACCGGTCATCTTAAATTAAAGCCCATTTCAGCTGCGCGAAAGCTCTTGCGATTGACCGATCGTAAGGGCCCGTAAGGAAATATAGGGTCTTTTTACGATCGATCAATCCTGGAGCTTGGGTATATTTCCTTACGAGCCTTTATGATTTCATGTAAGCTTTAATGATTTTTTGGACTTCTTTTGGTTTGTCTCTGATGTCAACCGGCGATTTTTCAATTTTTTGCACAACATCATAACCGGAAATCACCTCACCGAAAATGGTATGGTGCATATTTAGCCAAGGTGTTTTGGCTGTAGTAATAAAAAACTGGCTACCGTTGGTGCAAGGTCCGGAGTTGGCCATCGCCAATAGTCCGGGCTTGGTAAAGGCTACTTCCGCCGAGAATTCATCAGCAAAAGGCTTATTCCAGCACGAAGCGCCGCCGGCGCCGGTGCCGGTAGGATCGCCGCACTGAATCATAAAGTCTTTAATTACCCGGTGAAAGATAATGCCGTTATAATAATTTTTTTTAACCAGCGCAACAAAATTTTCGCAGGCTTTGGGGGCAATCTTTGGGAAAAGTTTGATTTCTATCGTACCCTGATTGGTTTCCAGGCACACGATTGGTGCTTTGGCAGTCATTTTATGCTCCTTGGCTGAAAGATTTGAAAAGATAGCGGCAAATATAAATAAAAATTTTAACAGGTAAGACATAGCACTCCTTTGCAATGATTATCGTGAAAGTATATAATATTGGCTTATTTTTGAGGACTTATGAAACAAAATTCCACATCTTGGGAAAAAGCTTCCGGCTGGTATGAAGATCTGGTCGGCAAAGAGGGCCACTATTTTCACAAAGAAATTATTCTGCCGGGTTTGCAAAGGCTCGCCGCTTTTCCTGAAAAGAGCGTCAAAGTACTCGATTTGGCTTGCGGCCCGGGCATATTAACTACCATATTGCCGGAGACGGCCATTTATACCGGCTTCGACGCGTCGAGCGGCCTGCTCAATTTCGCCCGCCGCCAAAAGCAGAAGGCCAAATGTCTTTTCAAAGAGGCCGATCTCTCCATGCCGCTTTCCTTTGATAGGGCCGATTACGATTACGCCTATATTATTCTGGCCCTGCAAAACATGGCAAAGCCCCGGGTAATCTTAAATTCCGCCTTCTCCGCGCTCAAACCGGGCGGCAAGCTCTTCATCGTCATCAACCACCCCTGCTTCCGCATTCCGCGGCAGTCCCACTGGGGCGTTGATGAAAAAACCAAAATCCAGTACCGCCGGGTTGACACCTATATGTCGGAACTTAATATCCCAATTCGCGTACACCCGTCCCGCGGCATTGATTCTCAGGAACTCGCCTCTTTCCACCATCCGCTATCCGCCTACTGCCGCTTCTTAAAAGAGAGCGGCTTTGTAATTGAAACTATGGAAGAGTGGACCTCGAATAAAAAGAGCCAAGGCGGCATGGCTAGAGCCGAAAACAGGGCCAGAGCCGAAATCCCGCTCTTTCTTGCCATCGCCGCACGAAAGGAAACTTTATGAAAAAGCATGGAATCGTTCTAAAGCCGGGCAAGGAAAAGATTTTATTGCAAAAGCATCCCTGGATTTTTTCCGGAGCGATTGCCGGTTGGCCGGAACATTTTACCGAGGGCGATATCGTGCCGGTCTATGCCGCGGATAGCTGCCTGCTCGGCCACGGTTATTTTAACAGTCAAACTTCGCTGGCAGGGCGCATGCTCTCTTTCGGGGATGCCGATCCCCTATCCGCCGTAGCGGATCACATCAAAAAAGCCATCTCGTTGCGCCAAAATCTTTTCGACGCCGAAACAACCGCCTACCGGCTGATTAACTCCGAGGGCGACTTTCTGCCGGGCTTAATTGTTGATCAATACGAAAAGCATCTTGTTTTACAGATCGGAACGCTTGGCATGGAAAAGCTGAAACCCTTTATTATAGAGCAACTGCGGCAATATGCGCCGTCTGACGCGATTTATGAAAAATCAACTTCCTCCTCCCGCAAAGAGGAAGGCTTGAAGCCCTTTGAAGGCACATTGTTCGGCAGCGCGGCGGATCTTGTCCAAATCACCGAAAACGGCCATCATTTTTACATCTCGTATAAAGAAGGCCAAAAGACCGGCTTTTTTTTAGATCAGAGAGAAATGCGACAATTGATTGGCTCTCTCTCCAAAGGAAGACGCCTCCTCAACTGTTTTTCCTATACCGGCGGCTTTTCCGTCTACGCCATGCAGGGCGGCGCCAAAAGCGCCGACGCGGTAGACATTTCAAAAAAAGCGCTTGATCTGGCCAAACAGAATATGCTCCTAAATAATATTGATCCAAGAGCTTGCGGCTATATTTGCGAAGATGTCTTTGCCTTTTTGGAAAAGAGCCCGGCGCTTGATTATGACCTGCTCATTTTGGATCCGCCGGCCTTTGCGAAAAAGCAAAAAGATGTGTTAACAGCCTGCCGCGGCTACAAGGAAATCAATTACAAGGCGCTCTCTAAAATGCCAAGCGAGAGCTTGCTGCTCACCTGCAGCTGCTCATATCATATCAATGAAGAGCTCTTTACTAAAGTAATTATGCAAGCGGCGTGCGATGCCGGCCGCGAGATCCAAATCATTGGAAAACATCGCCATGCGCCCGATCATCCGGTAAGCCACCTTGAAGGCAGCTATCTTAAGAGTCTTTTGCTGCGGGTTTTATAGGAAGTAAAATCAAGTGGAGGGCCAATCGCCGCCGCCAAGCGCTTTATAGAGCGCGATTAAATCAAGCGCCAGGGTGCGCTCTGTTTCAACCGTTTTAACCTGCCGGGTCAGCAGCTCATACTTCTGAGCAAGGTAGGCCTCGAGTCCCGACAGTCCGCTTTGGTATTTGGATTCTAGAAGCCGCACTTTCCGCCTGATCGCGATCTCTTCTTCCTCGACTTGCTTTAGCTTATCCTGCTGGTTGTAATAGGCAACCATCGCCCCCTCTACATCTTTTAGAGCCAGCACTACCGCATTTTCATAAGAGAGCAGCGCCTGTTTTTGCACCGATTTTTTTACATCCACATTGGCTCTGACGCGTCCGAAAGTAATCAGCGGCCATTTCATGAGTCCGCCAACCGACCAGTCAAAGCTGCCGCCGGAAAAGAGCGAATGCATTTTATTGGCTTCCAGGCCGGTGCCGCCGGTTAGCGAAAAGGAGGGGAAATATTCGGCGATCGCGGCGCCGATCTTGGCAGTTGCCCTGGCCAGGTTGCGTTCGGCGGCTCGTACATCCGGCCGGCGGCGCAAAAGCTCGGACGGTAAGCCGACAGCCACCTTGCCCGCCGCCTTTAAAACGCGTGCCGGCTCCTTAAACCACTCATTTACCGACTCGGGCTGCTTGCCTAGCAGCGCCGCGAGACGGTAGATGGTCTGCTTATAGAAAGTCTCATAAAAGAGTAGGTCTTCCTCGTCGATTTTGAGCATGGCGATTTGCTCTTCGATTTCGATCCGGCTCTCAAGACCGGTATCGTTGCGATCCCTATTCAGCTGCAAAATAGCGCGCCGCGTATTGATCTTTTCTTTGGTTAAACTAATAAAACCGGCTGCGGAACAAATGTCGGCATAGTTGCGGGCGACCTCCGAGGTAACCGTCACGAAGGTGTCGCGCATATTTTCCTGCATTTCCTGCACTTCATACCAGGCCGCCTCTTTCTCACGGCGCAATTTGCCAAAAATATCAATTTCCCAAACGGCGTCGAAACCGGCCTGAAAGGTGTTGAAAGCCGAGAGCGGCACAAAAGAGGTCATCAGCGAATTTTGACTAAGCCCCGTTCTAAAGGCGGCAGCCGAAGCGTCCACCTCGGGAAAAAGGTCCGCCCTTCTGATCCGGTAATAGGCTCTTGTCTCTTCGATCTTTTCGATTGCTATCGCCAAATCATAGTTACTTTCAATAGCCTGATCGATCAACCTGTCCAAAACGGGATCGTTAAAACTTTTCCACCAGGACCGGATTGAAGATATGGCCTCCGTTTTTTTGCTCTCCAAAAAACCTTCGGGCATAGCAACTTCCGGCCTTTTGTAGTTGGGCCCGACCATGCAACCGGTCAAAAAGATCACTAAAAAAAGATACTTTTTCATAAAAACTACTCCAGTTTTTTTCTAAAAAGCCAAACAGCTCCGGCCTGGGTAAAAAAGGAAGTGATAATAATTGGATAGAGATTATCCATAACCATCGAAAACGGCAAATCTTTTAGGAAAATGCCCCGCACAATCACCAGAAAATAGCGTAAAGGATTGAGGCAAGTGCCATACTGCATCCAGACCGGCATATTTTCCACCGGCGTCGCAAAACCGGATAAAATCACGGCGGTCGCCATAAAAATAAAGACGGCGAGCAGCGCCTGCTGCTGCGTTTGCGCCAGCGACGACAGAAAGAGGCCGATGCCGACAATCGAACAGACAAAAATTAACATCGCGGCATAAAGCGCCAAAATCGAACCGACAAACGGAATGCCGAAAACGGTGACGGCCGCGAGTAAAATAATGGTGCCCTCGCCCATGCCGATTACGACGCCCGGAATCGCCTTGCCGAT
>CAZCPS010000007.1:0-18248 GCA_964499895.1 uncultured bacterium
GAAAGCATGTTGAGGTTAACCTCCATGCCGGCTAACGCCATCAGGAAAACCAGCCCCAGCAGTCCCATCGCATCAATCACCGCATATATCTGCTCCGTAGGATAACTGCCGCCCAACGCATCATTTAAAACCTGAATAACATTCAAGGCGTTGGGGCCAATAACAATACCTATAAGCATCAATGCTATGACAAAAGAAACATGCAGCCGCTTTAAAATTTGAGGAATCACCGCGGTTAAAACTATAAGAAACAAAAATACAATCAAAAAAGTAAAATCAGCCATATTTAAATAAATACTAGCAAATTAAATAACTTACAATAAAATATTTTTTAGGTTTCATTCCTTTTGTTTTTTTGATAAAGTTGAGTCTTTCCTGTTTTATACCCAAGGAATCATGAAGAAACTTATTGAAGGCATTATTAATTTTCAAACAGGGCTAACCGGCGAACAGAAAGATTTTTTTAAAAATCTCTCGAGAAGACAACAGCCGGACGCTCTCTTCATTGCCTGTTCGGACAGCCGTGTCGTGCCAAACCAGTTCGCCTCCACAAATCCCGGCGACCTGTTTGTTTTACGCAACATCGGCAACCTGATGCCGCCGCCGGGCGAAAGAGAAGAAAGCGGCGCGGTTTCAGCGCTGGAATATGCAGTATTAACACTTAATGTATCAGACATTATTGTCTGCGGCCATTCCGAATGCGGCGGCATGAAAGCTCTAATAACGGGCGTCGACAAATTCTCCAACCCAATGCTGTCCGCATGGCTTATGCATGCGCAGGAAGCTCTTAACCGCTTGCGCGCAGGCATTAAATTCTCTTCCGTCCTGCCGGATTACGACACCCTCTCCCAAATCAATGTTCTGCTACAAATGGAACACATCAAACAATATCGATTTATCCAAAAACTACTGGCAAAAAAATTATTGCGTCTGCATGGCTGGTGGTTTGATATTGCCAAGGCCCATGTATACCACTATGAAGAAACCATCAATAATTTTGTACTGATTGACGAAAAGGAAGCTCAAAATATTATTAGCAAACTTGTCTAGGATTTATTTATCTCGCCTATGTACATTTATAAAGCATGATTTCAATAAGCATAAAAATATACATAGGCGAGATTTATACTTGTTTAGAAAAATGGATTTTTCCAAAATATAGCGCTTATACCGAAGTAACCTGAAGAATCGGTTTTGGGCAAATTGCAGCGCTTTGAAGCCGCCGAAAATCCGATTCTTCAGGTTGCTTCGGTATAAACCCGGATTTTTCATAAAACACCCGGGTAAACTAAAAAAACGGAATGCTTGTATGTATAAAATTTCATCATGGGAACCTTTAAATATTCCATCAAATTACACATTATTCGAAAGCCCGCATACACCACCTCCTCCTGATTATTTTTGCGATTCACCCTCTCTTCCGTCTCACAATTGGCTCGACATAACACCTCACGCCAACGAGGAAAGCAACACATCTGTTTTTGCCTGCGACCCTTTTTATTCCATATCGCGAAAAATAACCGAACGCGCATTATCCCAAACGCTAAGCCATATAAAAGCCAACAATTTTGTGAAAAAAACATCAATTGGCACCCATTTATCCGAAAAAGTTGATAAAAGCTATGCCACAATCGCTTCTCTACCAAGTCCTCATTCGCCAACACTTCCCTTTCAAGAAGAACTTGCGACAAAACCGAAGCAGACCACCAGTTTTTTTCTATTAGAGGAAACGGATAACGAAATTTATTACAGCCTTAAACCGGAACTTGAAACCGGCAACGGCATTTCATCGATAAAACTTTTAAGAGACGGCAACTTACTGGGGATAACCATTTTTTCTTCTGATCATGAATCTCTAAGAGAATTTTTAACTAACAGACATATTCGAATTACAAAATCATTTAACGACAGCTTCACCACCTGCACTCTAGCAAATATGTTAAAATTACTATGTTACTTTAAAAATAAATGCGAATCCCCCGAATCAATGCAAGTATTTTGGGACCAGGTATGTTCTTATCTACGATAAGATCTATATACATAGACAATTTCAAAGCTATCGAAATTCGTCGATCTTGGGTTTGCTTGAGCATATAACATTTTTACTCTTGATATTGTTTATCACCTGTTCAAAAATAATTGCGTATTGAGGGAAAAGCTCGCTTGCGGCTCGCATTTTTAAAGCCGCTTCAATGAAATTTCTATGATAGGGAATATATCCGATAACCGGCATTTTTTCCACGCTTGCAAACTCTTCTATTTTTTTACAAAACTCATTTTCCAAATCAAATTTGTTGATTACAATACCACAGGGAATATGAAAATGCCTGCTTAAATACACCGATCTTTTCAAATCATGCAAAGCCGAAGGCGTCGGTTCCGTCACCGCCACCATATAATCGCTGCCGACAAGCGATGCGATCACAGGGCAACCCACACCGGCCGCCGCATCAATAACGATAATTTCAGGCTTTTGCAAAAAAGAGAGCTGTTCGGCATATTTTCGTACAGCCGTAACCACCTCGCCTGAAGATGGCTGTCCCAACCGCAACTCACCCGAAATAAACTGAATAGAGCCGGAATTACCTTCGTAAATGGACCCTATCTCTTTTTCGCCTTCCCTGATAGCGCCAAAAGGACATGCCAGCATACATGCCTTGCAACCAATACATGCATCTTTAACAAAAGCGGGATATTTTCCTTTAACATAAGCAATCGCGGACTGTTTACATACAGCCGCGCACTTGCCGCATCGCCGGCATGCATCTTTATCCAAAACCGGAATCACCTGACGGATCGTCTTTTTATTTACGCGTTCAATGTCAAGCAGCAAATGATCATTGGGACATTCCACATCCACATCCACTAAAAAAACCGTTTTCTTTTTCGCGTACTCTTTGGCAAGCGATGTCGCAACCATCGATTTTCCCGTACCGCCCTTTCCTCCAGCTACTGTAATAATCATTTTCGATGCTCCTCGCACACATTATCAAGAGTAGCGGTTACTCGCGGACCTTTTTGCCATTTAACAAAAAGATCCGATACCAAATCGCCATCCAGCACATAAACTTTAATATTTAAATGTGAGCAAAGCTCCAGAGCCCGAGGCCCCAGTCCCTTGCAAATTAACACATCAACACCATGACGCTTGAGAAACTCCGCCGGAAAACCAAAACCGCCCCCATGAACACTCTCATTTTCTAGAACGCGAACAAGCTCTCCCTCTTCATTCATCAGCACATAAGAGGCGCACCTGCCAAAATGCTCAGCCGCCCGATCCGCAAAACCCAGGCTGCCCATCGCCGGAATCGCTATCATCATACTGCTACCCCTCTATTCTCATCAGTTTATTTGCCCTATAATTTTTAATCGCATCGTCAACCGTTCCCTCAAAACTATAAACATCAATCTCAAACTGTTTCAACAAATCCAGCGCGCGAGGCCCGACATTTCCCGAAATTAAACTGTCTACATCATATTTTGCCAATGTTGTCGCAACAGATATTCCCGCTCCGCCGGGAGCGTCCACCTGCCTGTTTTCAACCAGTTCCGTTTTTTCCACGCCATCTTGCCCCATCGTAACAATAAGAAAATACCGGCATCGGCCAAATCGCGCATCGACATTCCCCTTAATATCCTCCGAAGAAAGGCTAATAGCCAGTTTCCTCCGCTCTCCAATCTTTTTTTCCATAATAAAATTTCCTCCCTCCATTTTTATAACCTTGCCCATTACAAGAGCTTCCGCTATTTTTTGCCTGGCGGCTATGAGCATTCTGCAAAAAGTAGGCTGCGAGACATTCATGCGAAGAGCGGCCGCTTTCTGCTCCAATCCCATAAAATCCTTAAGCCTCACCGCCTCAACTTCCTCAAGAGACAACACCACTATGGCCAACCCTTGCATCGGCAAACCGGCCGGTTTAAAATAATTAACTTGCGGTAGTTTACAAATGCATCGTTTCCTAAACTGACGGGCCATTATTTTGCTTCTCCCAAAAATTCAGCTCCTCCCGAACAGTTTTTTGTCCGTTCAAGTTCTTTTAAATAATTTCTTAAAAACTGCGCACGATTTACACCCAATGGACTCTTCCATTAAATCCCGGCATTGCAGCTTCAAGATCATGAATATATATTCATATTAACAATCAATCTCTTTTTTTGACAACAGAAAAAGCCGATGATCACCCGAACCACAAGGTTTTTATTCCTTGATTTTTTTTATAACCTGGTATAAATCAGTATGATAACTTTTTGACATATCAACCAGAGGACCAATGAGCTTTGCCGCTTCACCGACAAACAAACTGACTTTTTCCCTATTTTTCAACAATCTTAGAGAGGGTAAAAAACACCATCTTTCACGGATGCTTAGTCAATACTTAAAGGATAACAATCTATCAGTGAAACAACTGGCCGGAAAAACCGGTATTGACTATTCGCTTCTCTCAAAATTTAATCGCGGCAGGTTACTTCCCTCCCCGCAATTACTGGAAAAAATTGAAACCGTTCTCAAGCGCAGCATTTATGGTCCGGAAAACATGGAACTACTCGAAGTGGGCAACCGCTGTTTTGAGGAAATCATCAAAAACAAAAAAAAGATCTTTGCCTATAAAATACGACAATACCTGAAAAAGAATCACCTTACACAAAAAAAATTCGCACAACAACTTGGCATCAACTCAGGCACCCTGCATAAATATTGCCAAGCGGAATATCTGCCTAAAGACCCTGTTTTGGAAAAAATTGAACAGATCACAGGCCTTTCCCTCAAAGAAAGCTGCCGTCTCGAAAAAAACCGTTTTATTACCGGCGAAGATCTGCAAATTTATCTTGAAAACTACAATTTACCTTTAGACAAATTTGCTCAAATCAGCGATATCGACAGCGGGCGATTACGGGCTTTTTGCGCCGGTCATATAGAACTGGACAAAGAAAGCCATCAAAAAATCCATCATCATTTAATAGCCATGGAACAGCAACAGAAAAAACTCTGGCAAGACCATCCCATCAAATTACAGATCCGAAAAATGATCCTGGACTATTTGCATAAACATCAGACAACGGCAACACAGCTGGCAAAACAAGTTGGCATCCATCCCTTCACCATAATAAAGTATTATCACGGATGGCGCCTGCCTACCCTCAAAATCTTGAAAAAACTTGAACAGGTCATGGAAGTTACTTTTACCGAAGAGGGAACATCGGCCATCTTAAAAGAAGATATAATTTCCTGTCTGAAAACTTACCGGCTTTCCACTGAAAGCTTTGCTAAAACCGCAAAAATCACACACTCATTCCTTATAGAATATTTATGGGGCAACACCATCGCATACCAGGATATTTTCAAGCACCTCAAAAAAGTCTTAAAAACAATTCAAGAAGATTTTACTACAGCTACGAATTCAGCCTCTTCAAAATCTTTAACTACAGAAAGTTTTGAAACTTTATCACCGGAACAAAACCAACCGGATAACTTCGCTTTTTTCACAAATAAATTAAAAGAATGTTTGCTAAATTTTTTAGCAACTCATAACTACTCTACAGAAGAATTTGCTAAGGCCGCGGGAAGCAGTCGCAGTACTATCGAAAACTTTTTATCAAACAACGAGATCAGCGCTAATATGGCGCACAATATTTGGGATACCCTGCACAAATTCGACAAAATATCCTGCGCGCCGGTAAATTCGCAGGATTTTTCTTCCCCCTGTTTTTTCCCCATTAACGATGACGGTATCGTCGCCGATGGGGCAAAAACCGGTTTAATGTTTCCATTTGTTTTTAATGATTTTAACGAAACGGAAGAAAACCTGTTTTCCATATTTGAGCCGGCCCCGTTTGGCGACGGCACGCTATTTTCGTAAAATCAAAATGTTTGACAAGTCATTATATATTAAGCTATCTTTAATCGCTCAAATAGAGGATATGCAATGTGCAGTTCAGTAACAGGCGCGCCGGCCACTTTTTTCCCGCTTGGACATATCGAAGAATTTCCCTACCAAAACATGGCAAGGGAACTGATTGAGTCGGCGCCAATTGAAACATCCGAAGATTTACGATCTTATAAAATCGCGCTGCGACGACTGTGCCAGTCGCCAATGGAAGTTAAAGCATGCTGGTGCATCAGGGATTTAACCATGAGCCCCTCTCTCAAGCAATATTTTTGCAGGGATATGATGAAAAGCATGCACTATCTGGAAAAAAGCGGACTGGCCAATCAGGGCAAAAAAATTATCTCTGCTATCTTCAGGGAAAAAACCCCAAATGAAGAGCTCTCATACTCCAGAATCAGTGAAAACGGCCTTCAACTAAAAAATATTTTACCTATTCAGCGCACTGCAAAACTTTGTCTTGCCGCCGTCAAAAATAATGGTCTGGCCATAGAATATGTACCCCAAAAATTAATGTCTCAAGAGATTATTCAGGCGGCTATCAAAGAAAATGTTTTATCCGGCACCCTGATACCCAAGGAGCTACTATCGGAAGATGTGGCCTGCAGCATGGTGGAAGCGAACGGATTGGCTCTGGAGTTTATACCAAAAGCCCTTCAAAACCGGCTCGTTTGCCAGATTGCCGTACAAAATAATGGGCTCGCCCTAAAATTTGTTTTACCCCAAAACTATAGCAAAAGACTTTTTCTCGCAGCTGCGCATGAAAACGGTTTTGCCCTGCAATACATACCTTTAGGATCCCTGAATCAGAAAATCATCCTTCAGGCCGTTAAATCAACGCCGCGCATACTAAGAATAGTTCCAGGCAAAATGCTCACACCGCATATAATCCATACCGCCCTTTCAAAAAAACCCGATCTTTTGCAGATGCTGCCTTCAAGATTTCAACAACAATCTTTTTTTATCACGGCGCTTTCCGGAGACGGCATGGCGATTCAATATATTGCCAAAGATCTTCTCAACGAAGAAGCATGCCTTGCCGCCGTTGAAAACAAGGGGCTGGCGTTAAGAGAGATACCGCCGGAGTTGCGAACGGAAAAAGTGTGTAGAAAAGCGCTTTTATCATCGGCAAAAGCCTTGCCCCATATTCCAAAACCGCTGCTTCTTAAAATTTTAGATGCACCTCTAGCGCTAAATCTTGTATCCATATCAGGAGATTTTCTTGCGCTTTTGCCCGACTGCCTAAAAACCAGGGAAGTTTGCATGCGGGCTGTCAAAAATTCGGGTATGGTATTAATGTTTGTCCCTGAAGAATATTACGACGAAGAACTTCTATTATCCGCCGTATCTTCCGATTCCAAAGCGCTTGAACAGATTCCCGCAAAATACCGAACGCCTCAAATACTGGAAAGAGCGAAAGAAAAAGCTGCGAAAGAAAAAAAAGGCCGCCTGCGCGAAGCAGGCTTGTATGCCGGCAATTAATTCCTGTTTTTAAAAAACAGAAAAAGCAATTTTTCCATTTCCATAATCATGCAGGCGACGGCGCCTACCGCCAACACCAAAAGTCCCTGCGTTAAGGTCAAAGCTCTTGTTTGAAAAAAGAAATTCATGAATGGGACAAAAGTAAAAAGCAGTTGCAAGAAAAATACGCTTATCGCGGCAATCGTGACAAAACCGGCGCTTCGCAACCCTTCTTTCGAAAAAGAAAAACCTTGCATATATCTTGAGCTGAACAAATAAAAAACTTCCAGCGACACCAGTGTATTGACAGCAAGCGTTCTGGCGACTTCAATAGAACTGCCCTGCCATAGAGCCAGCTCAAAAACCCCAAAAATCCCCGCCAAAAACACTATTGAAACAAAAATGATGCGCCAAACCAAAAATTTTGACAATACCGCTTGCCCGGGAGAGACCGGCGGCCTTTGCATCACCCCTTTTTCCGATGGTTCAAAAGCAAGAGCCATGGCAAGCATTACCGAACTAACCATATTTACCCATAAAACCTGCAAGGGAAGAATAGGCAAGGTGATGCCAAACAAAATAGCGACAGCCAAACTTAAAGACTCGCCTCCGTTAATTGGCAACAGAAACAAAAACACCTTTTTGAGATTATCATAAACTGTGCGCCCCTGCTTTACCGCCTCAACAATTGAAGCAAAATTATCATCGGCAAGCACCATTTCCGAAGCTTCCTTGGCGGCTTCCGTGCCCTTCAACCCCATCGCTATGCCAATATCCGCCCGTTTTAAAGCCGGCGCGTCATTAACTCCATCACCTGTCATCGCGACAATATATCCTTTGGACTGCAAAGCCTTAACCAGACGCATTTTATGTTCAGGACTGGTGCGGGCGAAAACATCAGTTTTTTCCACTCTTTCCACCAACTCCTGATCGCTTAAGGCATCAAAATCCTCACCTGTCAAAACATCTTTGCTATTTATTCCGATCTGGTCTGCAATGGCCTGTGCCGTAACCGCGTAATCGCCCGTAATCATTTTCACATCAATCCCGGCCTTATGGCATTCCTGTATGGAAGAGAACGATTCGTTGCGAGGCGGATCAATAAGGCCAACGACACCAAGCAACACCAGATTATTTTTAACATCCTCAAAATCAAGTTTGGTGCGGCCATTTTTTTCCAGAGGTTTATAAGCAAGCGCGATAGTGCGCAAACCCATCCGGGCCAGCTGATTCATCTGCTCTTGCCAGTATTTGATATCCATCGGCAAATCTTCACCATTTTTCCGTTGCATCGAACACCGTTTAAAAACAACTTCCGGCGCGCCCTTAACATAGATAAACTCATATCCGGCATGATCATGATGCAGCGTCGCCATAAAACGATACTCGGACTCAAAAGGAATTTTGTCGGTTTCAGGAAATTCTTTTTTTAACAAATCATGCTCCAGGCGCGCCTTGCCGGCAAGAGCGAGCAAAGCCCCGTCCGTAGGATCTCCCAGCAATTTATGCTCCGCATCAAATGAAGCCTCATTACATAGCATCGCCGCCTTACAAAACTCCATTAGAGCCGCTTCTTTTAATGGGTCAACAATTTGATCGCCCAAATAAAATTCGCCCTGCTGATCATACCCGCTGCCGGTAATCTGCCAATCCTTGCCGCCTATGCAAATTTTTTGCGCCATCATCTCATTTTGTGTCAGCGTGCCGGTTTTATCCGTACAGATAATCATGACCGATCCAAGCGTTTCAACAGCCGGCAACCGGCGAATAATCGCATGGCACCGCGCCATGCGCTGAACACCTATTGCCAAAGTTACGGTTAAAATAATAGCGAGACCTTCCGGAATAGCCGCAACAGCCAGGCCGACCGCTATCATCAGCATCATTTCAAATTCATAGGAATGAACAAAAAAACCATAAGAGATAACAAATCCGGACAGCGCAAGAATAAAAGCAGTCAGCCACCGGCTAAAAACAGCGATTTTGCGCATTAAAGGCGTGGTTATTTCGGTTACCTGTGATAAAAGCGCCCCGATTTTACCAACCTCCGTATTCACTCCTGTCTCAACCACCACTCCATACGCCTGACCATAAGTTACCAGAGTTGAGGAAAAGGCCATGTTAATACGATCATTGATAATCTTTTGCGGCGGCAGCACTTCATTTTTTTTCTCTACCGGCTCCGACTCGCCGGTTAATATCGCTTCGCTCACTTTCAGATTTTTAATCTCAAAAAGCCTTAAATCCGCCGGAACCTTGTCTCCCGACTGCAAGACTACAATATCTCCCAAAACCAGTTTTTCCGCGGAGATTACAAATCTTTTACGATTACGGATTACTACAGCTTGCAATGACAGCATCCGGCTTACGGCGTCAATGGAACGCTCCGCCCGGCCTTCTTGAAAAAATCCTATCAGGGCATTAACTATCACCACCGACAAAATCACAGCCATATCAATATTTTTCCCCAAAAAGAAAGTAATGCCGGCGGCGCAAAGCAAAAGATAAATCAGCAAATTATGGAATTGCGCCAAAAAACGCATCAAGGCCGAACGCCTTTTGGAAAAATCCAGCTTGTTAAGCCCGTAGCGCAAAAGCCGACGCCCAACATCATCCTCAGAAAGACCGGCGGCAGATGTCTGTAAAATAGTAAAAATCTCTTCAATTGACTTGGCGTGCCAATCTGCCGGCGCCAAACTTTCCTTCGCATCACTCATTTTATAATCTCTTGTTTATTTCGGTATAACAATTTCACTAATTATTTGCAAAAAACACATCGTTATGATATGATTTATAGTTATATTTATTTTTTTAAACCTTCGACTTGAATCAAGGATAGATTTTACATAATGACGCTTATAAACAATAATTTACCTAGTTCCGCACGGCGCTTCACTCCGCCTCCCCAAAAAAAATACCTGATGCCGCAAGACCGCCGACTGGCCGAAGAGGTGCAAAGAATTTTTTTGGAAGTTTTCAAGCTGAATGAACCGGAATCAACTTCGTTAATCAATTTTCTGCAAACAGCCGCCTGTTATGATCCGCAAAGCTATTATGTGCCCTCCAGGACAACAAAACTAAGCCGTTCCATTGAAGTTATCTGTAATGAACAAAAAGAAATAGACCATGTATTTGTTTTATTTAATAAGCAGTCAAAAAACGACAGGTTAATTGGGCAAGGGGCGACAAAAACCGTAAAATTAGCCGTGGACATTCTTTCCGGGCGCATATACGCCCTTTTATCCTTCAGTTACTCAAAAACTGATGAAAAAATGAAAACCGCCTACATGGAAGAGATAGCTCTTATAAAAAGCATTTTTTCTAAAAAAAGTCCTGTCCGGTTTTGCGGGCACAATACACATGCGAGCAATAAAAAGTTCTATTTTGAGAAACTGCATGTATATCAGGAACTATTTGATACCGACTTATCTTCCCTGATAAATAAAGCCCTGCTAGATTTTGAAGAAAAAAGAGCGTGCGCGATCCAGCTTCTAGGCCAACTAAGCTATTTGCACCGAAAAAAAGTGGTGCACCGGGATATCAAACCCTGCAATATTCTCGTGCGAACCGAAGATGATAAAAAACATTTTTACATTACTGATTTTGGCCTCTCCTTCAAGTTAGAAGAAACACCCAAACGGTTGCTGGCAGGGGGATCGCTCAACTGGATAGCTCCGGAGCTTTTATTATCCTCAAAAACAGTTAACGAAGTTTATAAAAACAATACCCGTTTCATTGACATTTGGAGCATGGGTCTTGTTTTAGCCTATTTATTCCAAGCTGAACTTGGTCCTATCAATCAAAGCATCCTCTATAATTTTGCGCAGGCCGACACAAAATTTTTCTGGAGGAATTTTCCGAAGGAACAAAAAGAGCTTTTTGTGACCGAGGCCGCTACTTCTTCCATAGAAAGAATTATTTGCGAAATGTGTCAAATCAATCCACTCAAAAGGATAAGCTCTCATAGAGCGCATTGCGAATTTCAAATCCATGTGCCTAAAAAAGCTCCAGCTTTTACAAAACGAAGAAACAGTATAACTTAGTGCTATTTCCCAAAAGTCCTTATTGACTGAAACTGTGTAACTTTAGTATTTTTTATGCTTTAAATTTTCACAAGAAGGAAAAAACCTCATGTCAACCATCAGCGCCATTAACTATCTGCATTTAAGCAATTATTTTTTAAACAACTTTGGTCTGCCCATAGACCCGGAAGACTTAAAAAGCTCCGTAAAAAGCTTTATTGAGCATTCCCAGGCAAACACCAAAATGACCGAGTACCAGGCGATGGTCGAAATACAGATGCTTCAAAAAGAAGCGGAAAACAGACTGCGCTTTTTCTATAGAGATTTAAAGCAAACAGCTTTAAAGCCTATTGACGACCTGGTTAAAATCACCAACGACAAAATCGCAAAAAAAACAGGCTTCCTGCTGCAAGCCAAAATAATTTATCAGGTGTCTCAAATATGGCAAGATTCCACATTTAGCGAACGCGAAATGGCTTCATTAAATTTTTTGCGCTTTCTGGCAACAAACAAATATCATCCAAATAAAGCGCAAAAAACAGAATATTTCAACACTTTGTTCACAACCATAGTATTGCCATTAATGCAGGCGATAAATCCCATGGAACGATTTTTGATACAAAAGCAAATAGAAGTATATGACCGGCAAATAAATGACGCCGCCATGCAATGCGTCGACGAAACGATGCAAATAATGATCGATAAATTTAGTATTTCAGATTTTTAAATTCGAGAGACGGATTTTCCTTTATCGCATAGTCTTTTTCCCATACGGAACCAAAAAGACCCATGTATTTATCCTCTTTGTCTCGAACAAGAATTGAATTAAACGGTTTTTTGTAAGTGGAAATATCGCCAATAATCCAGGCGCTACATTGATAAGGCAAAAATGACAAGGTTGACTCCGTTTGGTATTCATCTTTAAGCCGGTATTGAATCACTTCAAATTGAAGTTTTCCCACGGCCCCATAGATTAAAGAGTCAAAATTATCCTGAGTATAGAGAATTTGCACCGCTCCTTCTGCGGCCAGTTGTTTCATTCCTTTGTCAAAAGATTTTCTTTTACTCACATCATTGGGAAAAATGGTTGCAAAGATTTCCGGCTGAAACTGGGGCAGCGGCTTAAAGTCAAACCCACCTGTTATCGAAACCGTATCGCCTATAAAAAAGACGCCGGGATTAATTACGCCGATGATATCGCCCGCAACAGCATCGTTTAGTGTAATTCTCTCGCCGGCAAACATGCTTTGGGGCCTTGCAAGTCGAATTATGCGTTTGAGCCTATGATGTTTGACCGTCATGTCCTTTTCGAACTCACCGGAGCAAATACGCAAAAAAGCCATACTGTCTCTGTGATTACGGTCCATATTTGATTGAATTTTGAAAACATAAGCGCTAAATGGCGTTTGAACGGGATCAATAAAAATTTCTTCACCTGTATCGCTATTTGCCAATCTTCCGTAAGGAGAGGGAGCCAGATGGATAAAAGTGTCAAAAAAAGGCTCTATGCCATAGTTGGATAGAGCGGAAGCGAAAAATACAGGAGTTACTTTTCCGCAAAGAAAATCCTGTTGATTGAAGCTGTTGCCGGCCTCTTCAAGAAGGGTTAAATCATGTTTCAGTTTTTCAAACTCTGCGCAACCGACAAGATCTATGATTTTTTGCTCTTCGAGAGCTCTCCGGCTCATGGAAACTCTGCCAGAACCCCCTGCTGAAGAACGGGTAAACAGTTGACATTGCTGCAATATGCGGTCATATACTCCGCAAAACTGTTTGCCTGATCCAATCGGCCAGTTGTAAGCAAAAGAATGGACTCCCAGCACCTGCTCCACCTCATCCATAAGATCGAGAGGGTCCAGCCCCGGCATATCCATTTTATTAATGAAGGTAAGAACAGGAATATTCCTTAACTTACAGGTTTCGAATAGCTTGCGAGTTTGTTTTTCAACTCCTTTTGCCGCATCGATCACCATAATCGCGCAATCCGCAGCGGTAAGGGTTCTGTATGTGTCTTCAGAAAAATCCTCATGTCCGGGAGTATCAAGAATATTGATGACAACATCTTTATAGATAAATTGCATAGCGGATGCTGTAATAGATATTCCCCTTTCCTGTTCAAGGGACATCCAATCGGAAGTAACCTGTTTTCTGCCTTTGCGACCACGCACCATCCCGGCTGTGCGTATTTTTCCGGAATAAAGCAGGAGTTTTTCCGTCAGGGTAGTTTTGCCTGCGTCAGGATGACTAATGATAGCAAAAGTACGGCGTTTAGAAATCTGTTTTGACAAAGAAGATGTTTGTTCGTTCATAAGCATTTTGATCTGACATACTTCCACGGCTAAAGCCAATGGGGTTCTGAGGTTTAGCTCTTTCACACTCCTATCATCATGGGAAGTGCCGGCTTACCGCTTCTATGACATCTCAATCTGCCATAGATCGAATATCATACGGAATATTGTCGTATTGAAAGAAACAGCATCCGAAGATTTTAAAAAGTCCTTTCAGATCAGTTTTAAGTTCTATCACAACGGAGTACTCAAGGTCTCGATGTCGTGATTTTTGTCAATTATACACTTTCAGATATTTCCTGTGTGTGTTTTTTGTCTTAAAACAAGTTTAACCCAATAGCTTATACCAGAACCTGCGGTTCGGCAGATTCTGTTATCTCGCATAATCTCTAAAGAAGGAACGCTGACTAATGGGCTAAAAGGAGGTTCTAAAAGATCTTCGCAGGTTTGTATAATGGCGGTTTTAACCTCTTCAAAAACCAGGTTTTCCGCTTCTAGATATGGCATAGGATCAACAGTTTCCATCAAAAAGGTTTTGTCGGATGTCATCAAATATCCACCGGAATTTATATTTTTTGCTATGCCGGGCAAGAATTGATCATAGCTTTTAGGAGCTAAAAAGCTTCCTTTCATGAAAAAAATATCAATACCGGCTTCCAGTTTTCCTTTTAATAATGGCGGATAAAGATCCGGTTTTGTGATGTCTGCTGTAATAAAGGTGATCTCTCTTGTCCTTGAAATGGCCTCCCCATAATATTGCCAGGGGAAAGAAACAACTACGCTACCCTCTTTTTCATCAAGAGTCGCTTGATTTAAGTCTACCCCCAGTTCTCTAAGATCAAAGAAAACCTTATGTTCGAATGCACACATGGTATGCTGACCTTGAGTAAACTCGTTACTTGATCCGCAATATCTGGAACGATTACTAACATAATTATGTTTATTCATGGCAAGATATACATCAATATTAGGATAAAGACCTTCTGTTTGTAGATAATCTCTTAAAGCCCTTCTGAAGTTTGCTAATGATATTTTTGTGAGATCCACAAAAGTTAAGTCATTAGCATCTGTTGATTCTAAAATACTCGTACAGTCAGCTCCGGCGCATCCATAAACTGCTTTTAAATCCCGCGATGATGGATTTATTAGTTTTTTTATTTCCCTGTAATAGAGGTCTAAACTAATATCTAATCCACCAAATATTTGTAATCTTGGATCAGTGTCAAATAAGACAACATGTTTTTTTCTTTCCAAGCTTGGCAGCTGAGCAATGAGGGATAGCGCTTCTTTTGAATTTTGATGTGTCATTTCAGGATCTTTCGCAAGTTCTACCAGTCTATTGTCTATTTCTTTTTTTGAGGGTCTTACAGTTAGTTCTGCAACATTTAATGATTTTACCAAATTATAAGTAGGAGAAGATGGTTGTGCGCCATTAAATATATTTTGAAAGACTGCGTTAGATAAAATTGGTGAATAAGTCGGAATATGCCAGACTCTAATTAAGGAGTCTTTAACCCAAGCTTCCATGCTCGGTGGTTTTAATACTTCAAGTCCTTCCATTTGAACTTTATTTAGGACATAGGCTAAATAACGATCACCTCGTATTAGCTGATCTTGCATTTCAGGATCATCTCTTTCTACACGGCAAAAAACTGCTCTCCAATAGCTCATGAGCCTATGTTCAACATATTCCTCAACTTCTTCCTCTTTTAAAACTAAAAGCGGGTCTTTTGGTATATTTTTTTCATCACAGATATCTTTGTGGAATTGCATGTAAGTCGGATCTACGATATATCGCTCACCTTCTGGCCCAATTACAACGGCAAGACAATGGGCTGTTGCAAGGGTTACTTTTGGTTCTAAATCGCTTCGTTGCATTATACGCGTTTCGTATCCTAACGCTCCAAGGCAAGCTTCCAATATCATAGCAGCAACTAAACCATGGTGATTATAACCGGTAGAATTGCGAAATTCTAAAAGATCTTTTGCAGGATATTTTAAATTATTCTCTTTTAAATAACTTTTTGTAATCTCTTCTACAAATGGCAACAGTTGTCTTGCTACCAAAATTAATGTCTCTTTAAAATCTCTATCGAAATCCCGCGCCTGAGCTTGAAGGTGTAACCTTAAAGATTCTTGAATAAAGTTATGTCCTGTCTCTTTAAGCGCTTCTAAAGATGGAATCGGCAATCCGTTCTTTTTTAAGCTGGTTGCCATATTATCGGGGCATATTTCGGCAGTAATGGCATTTTTGATGGTAAAAACTCTTCTTTTTAACGCCGGGATAAGGGGGATGATTTGATTTTTGTTTTGCAAAGCTTCAATAGAATCTTGTAAAAAATTATCTAAATATAGGTCAGAGTTAGTAAATAAAGTTTTAAATTCAGCAAAAAGCGGGCTACTTTCGAAATGTTTTTTAAGCATCTCTTTATCAAGAGCTTCCTCACCGGGAAGTTGCAACAAAAATGCAGCCATTTTTTGAATAAAAATTTGATTTTGCACAAATAATTTTAAATTAATTTGGAGTTGCGGCGTAAATAGAGTGGTTATTGGCATATGCGCTCTAATCACTTGAAGAGCCATTCTTCGGATTCTTTCTATTGAGCTATTATCATATATAGGATCAACAGCATGCGATGAGGGTGGTATAGTTTTGTTTACTTCTATAGTCTTATCAGAAATCATTATAATACCATTAATTTTATTTAACGCTGATATTATATAATGATTTCGTCTAATTTTCAACTGTATACCGAAATGAATTCAAAATTTTGGTTTTCGGCGGCTTCAAAGCAACGAAATTTTGAGTTCACTTCGGTATAATTATTGCAATGTTATACCAATTCTTTTTTTGCCATCATAAAGGCCTGCTCAGCATTAGGCCGCAATTCTTTATTAGGCTCCAAAAGAGAAGAGATCAGCTTTTCATATGGATTTTGAGGCGGAGGCAGCCATCCGGATTTCAAAGCACCAATTTGTCCGGCAATCAGCTCCCAGTCTTTACTTTTATCACGATTGTCCGCAATACCGTCCGGTAGCAAAACAGGAGCAAAAGCCGCATCAGCGAACTCTTCACTTAAATGCTGTTCAAACAGATCCATCAACAAAACACCCAACCCCCAAACATCATGCTTGAAATCCGTCGCATTTTGAATGTCGTCAAAATCACCTTTAACCATTGCTCTGGCAAACTCCGGCGAAACTGAAGCCAGATTGCAAAGAGGCCTTTTGCGCGCTTGCAGATCATCAATATTGCAGCTAAACCCTAAGTCAGCTATATATACTTCCAAAGATTTTTCATGAAATTTAAGCAAAATATTTTCCATCTTCAAATCCCGATGCAGCATGCCGGCCGCATGAAAACCTTTGATAGCTTCCAATAAATTCAAGGCTATCTTTTTATTATCGTCATCCGAAAGCTTGCCATTGTAATGAGCCTGAGCCAAATCACTGTCGCAAGCGGGCTGAAATCGTCTGAGTTTAGAAACGCCATGTTTTTTAGACACTCCCTCGGAAAGAAAATAAGTCGGGATAAAACCTTTAATACCTTTTACGATTTGCGCATTGCGTTTTTCGGTCTTTATTATTTGCAATTTTTCCTCATCAGAACCCAGCGTGGAAAGCACAGCCACCTTTTCTCCCGTTCGAACATTTACGGCTGTTTTAGTCTTTGTCGAAAAACCCTCCCCTAAAATCTCATCGCCTGCCTTATTGAGCAAAAGGAAAATATCCAACTCGCCTGTATCAGGGTTTCGAATAATTTCACAGGTTCTATATAAATCCTCATGCCTGTATGTTTCAGACATCTGTCCCTGTCTTAAAAAAAGTTTTTCGGCTTGTATGCTTTCTAAATGGCTAACTGTTTTATAAGCTGCATCTTGAGGAACTCCCTGCAAAACCAGATGGCGAATTTTTTCGGCCTTGGCAACCAAACCGGAAAGATCCTCTTCACTACGCTGCGCCACCTCCATAATGCTAAACCCCAATTCAGAAGCTGCGTGTTCTACATCCAGCAAAATCTCTGTATTTTGAGTCATTTGCGGCGATAATTTAACAGGCCTCCACTTATGGTCATGCAAGGCGGGGCTGTCAAGAGACGCTTCTCTGCAACTTACAAACTCTCTGATTTTTAATAAATAGGGAGAATCTCGGCCTACTCTTATTTGCGTATGTTCATCTGATGCTGAAGATCTAATTATTTCAATGGGACGAAACTTTATTTTACCTACCACAATTGACTCCCTTTGATTTTTAATTAAACCCACACTTATTTAATGTCAATTTAAATAAAGACAACAGATTAGCATTTATACCGAAGCAATCTCAAAAGGTGGTTTTGGGCAATTTTTCTTCGGTAATTAAAAACAGAGCTTTGCGACTGCGAGCGAAATACCCTATCGGGCTTAACCCTCTTTTAACCATCGCCGTCATCAAACCGGACGAACTGTAAAACACCCAGCTTTTCCAGCAGATTCAAAACCAGAATTTTGTCCACCGCGGCCATCGTATAATCATCATTCATACGCACACATTCATTTATATCCACACCGGGCAACAGCTTGCCGGCAACTTCAGCAAACTGAGGAAAATTA
>CAZCPS010000008.1:0-17131 GCA_964499895.1 uncultured bacterium
TAAGCAGCTTCGCTTCCAGCTGAGCTTCGATCGAGAGCGGAATATGGACGGCCATCTGGTCGCCGTCAAAGTCGGCGTTAAAAGCGGTTGTTACAAGCGGATGAATGCGAATGGCTTTACCTTCGATCAACACCGGCTCAAAGGCTTGAATACCCAGGCGGTGCAAGGTCGGAGCGCGGTTTAGCAGTACCGGGTGGCCTTTAATAATTTCTTCCAGCACATCCCACACTTCAGTCGACTGTTTTTGAATCAGTTTCTTGGCCGAGCGGATGGTATAGACATAATCCAGATCTTTAAGGCGTTTAACGATAAACGGCTCAAACAGTTCGAGCGCCATTTGTTTTGGCAAACCGCACTGGTTCATTTTGAGGTCAGGGCCAACGACGATTACCGAACGACCGGAATAGTCAACCCTTTTGCCGAGCAGGTTTTGGCGGAAGCGGCCCTGCTTGCCTTTAAGCATTTCAGAGAGCGCTTTGAGAGGCCGATTACCGGCGCCCATGACAGGATGGCCATGACGGCCATTATCAAATAGAGCATCGACGGCTTCCTGCAGCATGCGTTTTTCATTGCGCACGATAACATCGGGCGTTTTGAGTTTTAAAATTGATTTAAGACGATTATTTCTGTTGATTACGCGTCTATATAAGTCATTCAAATCGGAGGTGGCAAAACGGCCGCCGTCGAGCGGCACCAAAGGCCGCAGATCGGGAGGAATAACCGGAACGCAAGAGAGCACCATCCACTCCGGCCTGTTGTTGGAAGAGGCGATCCCTTCAACAATTTTGAGCCTTTTGGCCAATTTGACACGGCCTTGCATGGATTTAGTTTTTCGCAGCTTTTCCTTTAGTTCCATCACTAAAAGCTGAAGATCCTCAGTTTGGAGCAGTTCTTTTATGGCCTGAGCGCCCATTTTGGCGACAAAGGCATCGGGCCCCCATTTTTCTTGAGCTTCGCGATATTCATTGTCGTTAAGCATTTGTTTCTTTTCCAAGTCGGTGCGGCCCGGATCGATAACAATAAATTCTTCATAGTAAATGACGCGCTCCAAGTCCGTAGTAGAAACACCGAGAAGGTTGCCGATACGCGATGGCATACTCTTAAAAAACCAGATATGCACAACCGGGACGGAGAGCTCGATATGAGCCATTCGCTCGCGCCGGACTTTGGAAAGTGTAACTTCCACGCCGCAACGGTCGCAAACAATGCCCTTATGTTTGATTTTTTTATATTTACCGCAGGCGCATTCCCAGTCATGAGTCGGGCCGAAGA
Organism: uncultured bacterium; assembly: GCA_964499895.1. Classification (GTDB taxonomy): domain Bacteria; phylum Chlamydiota; class Chlamydiia; order Chlamydiales; family SM23-39; genus CAZCPS01. The sequence goes on from CAZCPS010000008.1 coordinate 1,273, forward strand.
TCTTTTCACAGAAAAGACCGCCTTTTTCAGGCTTAAAAGTACGATAATTGATGGTTTCAGGTTTTTTGATTTCTCCACGAGACCACTCATTTCGAATCACATCATCCGATGCGATTCTAATGGTCAGTTTATCAAAGTGAGAATCAGTAAAATCCTCGTAAGCCATGTATTTTTTCTCCGTTAACTATTCAGTTACTACTTCGGTTCGAACATCAAGACAGAGTCCCTGCATTTCTTTTACAAGAACATTGAATGATTCCGGTGTGCCTGCTTTTAGGGTATTGTCCCCTTTTACGATAGATTCATAGATTCGTGTTCTTCCGGCCACATCATCCGATTTGACCGTCAGCATTTCCTGGAGCAGGTGCGCGGCGCCATAAGCTTCAAGCGCCCACACTTCCATTTCCCCAAACCTCTGTCCGCCCATCTGGGCCTTGCCGCCGAGCGGCTGCTGGGTTACCAGCGAATATGGTCCGATCGAACGGGCGTGAATTTTATCGGCAACGAGGTGCGACAGTTTCATCATGTAGATATAGCCAACGACGACATCGTTCTCAAATCGTTCGCCGGTACGGCCATCATACAAAGGAGACTTGCCTTCGGGCGGAAGCTTTTGCTGCGCCATCATGCGCCAGATCTCGGCTTCCGGGAAGCCTTCAAACACTGAAGACTTGACATAGATGCCGGCCTTTTTAGCCGCATAGCCAAGGTGGGTTTCGAGCAATTGCCCCATGTTCATTCTGGAAGGCACGCCGAGCGGGTTCAAAATAATTTCGACTGTTTCGCCGTTACCCAGATAGGGCACATCGGCCTCCGGAACAATTTTCGAGACAACGCCCTTGTTACCGTGGCGGCCGGCCATTTTATCACCGACTTGCAATTTGCGTTTGGAAGCAATGTAAACTTTGACCTGGCGAATGACACCCGGATCGAGCTCCATATCCCCTTTTCTCGTAAACTCCACTTCGGACTTGTATTGGTCGTCCAACGCCTGGCAAGCCATCTCATATTCGCGTAAAATCTTTTTAAGCTCTGCGAAAATGGGATTTTCTTCCATCATCAGGTCTTCGACCTTTTCCATCTCCAGATTCTCAAGCTGATTTTGCGTAATCACTTCGTCTAGAGCAACAATTATTTCACCCGACTTGCGGTGCATGATAGGTCCGGGGCATTTCTCATTCAAGAGCAGCGCGCCAAGTTTTTCATGCATCTCAATATTGATTTCGGCTTCTTTTGTTTTGTATTCCTTTTGAATATCCTTGATACGGGAAGCCTCTTCGACCAGTTCCTCATCCGTCTTGGAAAGGCGGTCGCGTCGGGAAAACACTTTGACATCCATGACCACGCCCTCGGTGCCGGGCGGCACGACGAGCGAAGCATCTTTGACATCGGCAGCTTTTTCACCGAAAATGGCGCGTAAAAGCCTCTCTTCAGGAGAGAGCTCGGTTTCCGACTTGGGCGTAATTTTACCGACCAGAATAGAACCCGGCCTAACATCAGCGCCGATACGCACAATGCCGTCTTCGCCTAGATCCGCAAGCGCTTCTTCCGATATATTAGGTATATCGCGAGTAATTTCTTCTTTGCCGAGTTTGGTGTCTCTGGCAGTCAGCTCAAACACCTCAAGGTAAACGGAAGTATAATAGTCCTTCTTGATAAGTTTTTCGGAGATGATAATAGCATCTTCGAAGTTGTAGCCGCACCAGGGCATGAAAGCTACCAGAACATTTTTCCCAAGAGCCAGCTCCCCTTTTTCCGTAGCGGGGCCGTCGGCGATCACATCGCCGGCCGTAATTGCGTCACCGACGCAACATAGCGGCGTTTGGTTAATGCAGGAGCCGGAATTGGAGCGCAGAAACTTCTGCAGCTGGTATGTTTTTTTATTTAAGGGGTTGTCGCTGGGTGCAATAACAATTTTAAAACCATCGACAAATTCAACCACGCCATTTTCGGCGGCGATCAGAACCGCGCCGGAGTCGCGCGCGCTGCGGCGCTCCAGACCGGTGCCGACAATAGGCGCCTGCGTAATAAGCAAAGGTACCGACTGGCGCTGCATGTTAGATCCCATCAAGGCCCGGTTGGCATCGTCATGCTCCAGGAAGGGAATCATACCGGCTACAATAGAGACCAGCTGTTTGGAAGAGACATCCATGTGAGTAATCAATTTGGTGTCGATTTCCATGGCATCGCCTTTAAACCTGGCCCAGCAGAGCGGGGTTTCAAACATATTGAACTTGTCAAGCGGAGCCGAAGCCTGGGCAATTACGCATTCCTCTTCGCGATCAGCCGTCATATATTCGATTTCATCGGTCACCACGCCTTCGCGCACAATGCGATAAGGCGTCTCAATGAATCCAAATTCATTGATCTTGCCAAAGCAGGAAAGCGAAGTTATCAAACCGATGTTGGGACCTTCGGGTGTTTCAATCGGGCAGATCCGTCCATAGTGAGAGGAGTGAACATCGCGCACTTCAAAACCGGCCCGTTCACGGTTCAGACCGCCCGGTCCAAGGCAAGAAAGCCGGCGCTTATGGGTAAGTTCGGATAACGGGTTGGTCTGGTCCATAAATTGAGAAAGCTGGGACCTGCCGAAAAAGTCCTTTAAAACGCCGGCCAAACCTTTTGCGGAAATAATTTTTCCGGGGGTCATGGTATCGGACGAAAAATCAAAAAGGTTCATGCGCTCTTTGATGATCTTTTCCATGCGGGCCATGCCGATGCGGCACTGATTCTGAATCAATTCGCCAACCGATCGCACGCGTCTGTTGCCCAAATGGTCAATATCGTCGGTAAAGGCTCCTTCATCACCCATTTTTAAACGGATTACATATTTTAGAGCTTCGACCACATCTTCCTTTTTCAGAGTGACCACGCTTAAAGCTTCGTCATCGATCGGCACGCCGAGTTTGGAATTAAGCTTATAGCGGCCGACGCGTCCTAAATTATAGCGTTTGGGATCAAAAAAGAGCCGCATAATTGTCGAACGGGCGTTAGACAGCGTAGCGGGTTCGCCCGGACGCACTTTTCGATAAAAATCTTTAAGAGCGGACTCGTAAGAGTCGGTAGGATCTTTAGCAAGCATTTTAATAATCGGATGGCTCTCGTCGACATCTTCGCAAATGCGAATAGAATTAATACCCTCATCCACCATTCGTTTTAACATGGCGGTCGTCAATTTCTCGGCTGCTTTTCCATAAATCAGTCCGCTGCCTTCGTCGATCACATCTTCTGCCAGGATCTTTCCTACCAGCTTTACGAAATCTTTTTCCGATTTAATCTTGATCTTTCGGGTTTCAAAAAACTCTTCAAGGATATCGGCATCGGATGAATAACCCAAGGTACGGATAAAGGAGGTGGCAAGCACTTTGCGACGGCGCTTTTTTCGATCAATAAAAATATAGACCATATCGTTATTGTCAAAAGCAGCCTCCAGCCAACTGCCCCGATAGGGAATAATCCTGAAGGAATAAAGAATAGTACCTTTGGGATGCTTTTCTTTCTCAAAGCAAATACCCGGCGAACGGTGGAGCTGTGAAACGATAACCCGTTCCGCGCCATTGATAATAAAGGTGCCTTTGGTCGTCATCAAGGGTATAGTGCCCATGTAGACTTCTTCTTCCTTGATACCGGTCTCGTCTGTCAGCCTAAACTTAACCTTTAAAGTAACATTAAAGCTGATGCCTCTGCGGATGCATTCCTCGGGCGTATACTTCGGCACTCCCAGATTATAGGACAAAAATTCCAGGATCGTTTTCTCATCGTATGACTTAATCGGAAAAATTTCTCTGAAAACCTCTTCAAGACCGACATTTTCGCGTTCATGAGGCAATAACTCTGCCTGCAAAAACTGACTGTAGGATTTGATTTGGACTTCAATTAAATTTGGAAGATCAATTATCTCTTCCCTTTCCCGAAAGCTCACCCGGTTAGGCGGTCTCTTCAGCATTCGTTTTGGCTCCCGTTTAAATGACTTTTAAGTTATAGGAAACTTGTACTCTAAATAAAGAAGATACGAATCAAACGATTCGTACTTCTTTATTTAATAAAAAAATACAGCTAACTGCAAACTGATTACAGGCCTTTTGCAGATGCTTTTCCACCGGCAGCGGCAACCTTTTTAACAATTTCGTCTGAATCAGTTTTTGAAGTGCTCTCTTTCAAAACTTTAGGAGCGCCTTCTGTTAAGTCTTTAGCTTCTTTGAGTCCCAAACCGGTAATTTCTCTTACTACTTTAATAATAGCAATTTTCTTATCGGCAGGCGCTTCTTCTAAAGTGACTTTAAACTCGGTAGATTCAGAAACTTCCGCAGCAGCAGCAGCGGCGACAGGAGCGGCAGCTACTACGGCAGCAGAAGCTTTTACGCCCCACTTCTCTTCGAGTGCTGTCTTAAGCTTAGACATGTCTAAAACAGTCAACTTGCTTAATTCTTCAACTAATGTTTCAATATTTTTCTCGGTCACGGTAATACCTCGCTAATAATAGTTATTTTATTCTTTTTCCAACTTGTTTTGGAGGCAAAATGGCACGCTGGTCAACACATTTTCCATAACAGATAATGTCTGGCTAAGCGGCGCTTCCAAGAGGCTAAGCAGCTGAGCGCGCATTTCGTCTTTTCCGGGTAAATTGGATAACATTTCCACATCCTGGGCGGAGTAGCTTATGCCTTCAAACTGACCCTTGATAATCTTTAATAAATCATTGTTGCTCTTACTGAATTTGACCAGTCCTTTGATTGCTTCGATATAGTCCGCACCATTAATAAAAACTACACCAATATGGCTTTCGAGTTCATCTATCGTGCATTTCAAAGCCGTTTGTTCCAGAGCTTTGATAAGGATACGCTTTTTGACAACTTCAAAACTGGCGTTGGACTTGGCCAATTCACAGCTCAGGCCCCATGAAACATTAGAGCCCAGCTTTTTGTAGCTAGCGATGACCATAGCGCTCGATTTATTGATTTGATTCACTATTTCGTCTAAAAGCAGTTGCTTTTCAGCTATCATAATTGCTCACACTTTTCTAGATTGATAAAGCTTGTAAATCTATTCGCAATCCGGCTCCCATTGTCGAAGCTAGGTATAACGATTGTATATAAACGCCTTTCGCGGTCGCCGGTTTGGCTCTCCTGATGGCTTGCAAGAGTGCTAACACATTTTCTTCAAGGTCATTTTCATTAAAAGAGACTTTGCCGACAGCGGCATTAATCAAACCGCTTTTATCCAGTTTAAACTCCATTTTACCGGCTTTGACATCTTTAATGGCGTTTCCGATGTCATTGGTAACGGTGCCGGCTTTCGGCGAGGGCATCAGACCTCTGGGACCTAGAATCTTGCCTAATTTTCCTACTTCGCGCATCATATCGGGTGTTACGATCAAGGCGTCAAAATCGGTCCAACCGCCCTTGATTTTTTCCAGCATATCCGCTCCGCCGACAAAATCGGCTCCGGCCGCAGTTGCTTCTTTTAGTTTATCTCCGCCGGCAATAACCAGAATGGTAATTTTTTTACCGGTGCCAAAAGGCAGAGTAACATTGCCGCGGATCATTTGATCGGACTTTCTGGGATCGACTCCCATTCTTACGGAAAATTCGATAGATTCGTCGAACTTGGCGGCGGGTGCGGCCTTAAGTTTTAAGAGAGCTTCTTTCAAACCAAAGAGCATCTGATCGCCAATAATTTTATTAATTTCTTTTCGTCTTTTGCTTATTTTCATCATAATTTTTAGCCTTCAGTAATATCTATTCCCATCGAGCGGGCGGTTCCCATAACCATGCGCGTGGCCATTTCTATTGAAGTGGTTCGCATATCTACGATTTTTTTCCTTGCGATCTCTTCGACTTTGGATTTCGAGAGAGAGCCGACTTTATTGCGATTAGGCACTCCGGAACCGCTTTCGATGCCAAGTGCTTTCAAAAGCTCTGCTGCCACGGGAGGCTGCCGGGTAACAAAGGTAAAAGACTTATCATGGTATACGGTAATAACTACCGGCAAAACATCGCCGGCCAATTTCTGTGTCGCTGCGTTAAATTCCTTGCAAAACATCATAATGTTAACACCGGCCGAACCGAGAGCCGGACCGATAGGAGGAGCGGGATTTGCCTTTCCTGCGGGAATTTGCAGCTTAATGATTTTAACAACTTTTTTTGCCATTTTTCTAACCTTCTCCAGTTACTTGTTCTACTTGCCAGAATTCCAAATCATCAACGCGAGTTTCTCTTCCGAAGATCGAGACCATTACGCTCAGTTTGCCTTTATCATGGAAGACTTCGATAACGGTACCGGTAAAATTCACAAAAACGCCTTCGGTAATCTTCACTACCGTTCCGATTTCGATGTTATGTTTTTGGACGACGCCTTTCTTCTTTTCTTCCAATTCCGACATGGTATTTTGCACTTCCTGTTCCGAAAGGGCTACAGGATGCTCGCCGCCCAAAAAACCAATTACGCCATTACTGTTTTTAATATAGATCCAAACTTCGTCCGTCAGTTCCATTTTTACTAATATATATCCGGGCCAAATTCGTTTTTCGGTTATTTTCTGCTGTCCTTTTTTGACTTCCGACACATTTTCCGAAGGAACTAAAATCTCTTCGATCATGCCTGTCATGCCCATGCTTTCGCAATTTTCTTCCAGGGCTTTTTTCGCCTTATTTTCCTGTCCGGACATCACCTGTACTACATACCATTTTTGCATAAGTTCAAGCTCCGATCAGGTGGGCAAAATACCAAACTGCGTTCATGCAGGACCTTACCGTCAAATCAGTCGCATACACTCCCATGCTGCACAAAAAGGTAGCGCCCAAAACAATCTTGGTGCTGAGAATCAGTTCTTCTTTAGTTGTCCAGGAAACTTTTTTAATTTCCTCCTGCACTTCACGCAAATAATACTTTTTGTTGCGTTTACCTGATAAAGACATTATTTTTTCACTAATTGTCATTTTTTTTCCTATCGCTTCCGCGCAATTTAGTGTTAACGAGTGCGGAGGGACTCGAACCCCCGGCCCGCGACTTTGGAGATCGCTGCTCTACCAACTGAGCTACACACCCTAATCATTTATTCAATGATTTTCGAAACCGTTCCGGCTCCGATAGTTCTACCGCCTTCGCGAATAGCAAAGCGCATGCCTTCTTCCATAGCAACCGGAGTAAGCAGTTCGCCAACGATCTCTATGTTATCACCCGGCATAACCATTTCTGTGCCTTCCGGCAGGGTAATGGTTCCGGTCACATCGGTAGTTCTAAAGAAGAACTGTGGACGGTAGCCGGTAAAGAACGGCTTATGACGGCCGCCTTCTTCTTTGGTCAGAACATAGATAGCGCCTTTAAACTTCTTATGCGGCGTGCAGGTTCCGGGAGCTGCCAAAACCATTCCTCGTTCAACATCATTTTTCTCGATGCTGCGCAAGAGGATGCCGACATTTTCACCGGCTCTGGCTTCAGTTAACAGTTTGTTAAACATTTCGAGTCCGGTAGCAACCGTTTCTCTAGTTTCGCGCAGACCGACGATTTGCAATTTATCGTTAATTCTAACGATACCTTTTTCAACACGGCCGGTAACGACTGTTCCCCGTCCCGAGATCGAGAAGACATCTTCGATCGGCATCAGGAAAGGTTTGTCGACTTCACGGACAGGCTCAGGAATGCTCACATCAATAGTTTCAATTAGTTTCTTGATACTGGCAACAGCTTCCGCATCACCTTCGAGCGCTTTCAAAGCAGAACCGCGGATGATCGGCACATCTTTGTAGCCTTTCGACTCAAGCAGTTCGCCCAGTTCCATTTCAACCAGGTCTACGAGTTCCTCGTCGCCTTTGCCGATTTGGTCCATTTTGTTGAGATAAACAACAATAGAGGGTACGCCAACCTGGCGGGCAAGCAGGATGTGTTCCTTGGTTTGCGGCATTGGACCGTCGGTTGCCGCTACAACCAAAATAGCTCCGTCCATCTGGGCAGCGCCGGTGATCATGTTTTTGACATAGTCGGCGTGGCCGGGGCAGTCAACATGGGCGTAGTGGCGATTCGGAGTCTCATATTCAATGTGAGCCGTGTTAATAGTAATACCGCGAGCTTTTTCTTCGGGGGTATTATCAATAGAAGCGTAATCACGGTACTTAGCTGATCCGGCTTCCGCCAAAACCTTTGAGATCGCTGCTGTAAGAGTTGTTTTACCATGGTCAACATGACCAATGGTTCCTATATTAAGGTGCGGTTTGCTCCTTTCAAATGATTCTTTTGCCATGTCTGAATTCCTCCATTGGCTCCGGTAATTTGTTTTTTTTACTTTTGCCCAGAATAGGAATCGAACCTACGACCGCTTGCTTACCATGCAAGTGCTCTACCTCTGAGCTATCTGGGCATCTTTTGAGAAAAATAATAATAAAAATTTCCCCTTTGAAAGGACTTAAGGATATCCTGCCGGGAAAATAAAATCAATACCTTTCACAATATATTTTACTTCTGACGATAAACGATCCTCGCTTTAGACAAGTCATATGGCGACATCTCAACGGTCACCGAATCTCCAGCATAGACCCGAATATTGCGCATTCTCATTTTACCACATAAATGGGCATGGACTACCATGCCGTTTTCCAAGACCACTTTAAACGCCATATTGGGCAGCAGTTCTTCAACTTTTCCCTCGATTTTAATCGTCTCTTCCTTACTCATATCTATCCGACAATAACCCCGTTAAAATGCTATTATAAAACAATATTTCGATATTGTTGTCAATACATTAATGATATCGGAGAATAATTCTTAGCGATTTACGGCCTGGATCAGCGCAGAAGCGCTTGCGATGCGCAATTTGGCAAAAGGCTCATTCATGGCTTTCACAAAAAAATCAAAAAAAGCGGGGCCGGAGACATAGCCCAATGCTTCTAGAATATATAATTTAGTATCTACATCCTGATCAAAATAAATATTTTTTAATACTTCGGCCGCCTCTTCGTCCTTGCCATATAAAGTCAAGACCAGAGCGGACTGCAAACGGAGTTCGGGATCCGGATCAAAAAGAAGCTGCTTTATACAATCCATGGAGGCATCATCCCCCTCTTGCAGAAGCATAACGACAGCCATGCCCGAGAGTCCCCATTTCTTATTTTTCAAAAAGCTTTTAAGAGCCCCTGCAGCCCGACTGTCGCCAAGAATGGCCAATTGCGAAAGGAGTCGCAGCCTGGCAACCTGATCCAGGGCTTCGGGGTAATTTTGGATTTGATCAATATGCCGGACATTACTGGGTTCGATAGCCTCGGCCGTCCACATAATTTTTTGATGGTTATTTTCTAAAAACGCGCATATTACGCCGCAGCAGGCCTGGATGTTTTGACGCTGTCTGATCAGACCAAGAGCGGCATTGACCCGCACAAATGAATCTTCGGCTTTAAGAACTGTCTCAGACAAAAGCTTAACCCCGGAGGGGCCGCCGGAAGCCAAAACAGCTGCCGCCTGCCGGCCGATTTCCGGCGAACCGTCAAAAATTAATTTTCTAAAATGCGCGACTCCTCCCATGTCAGCGATAAGAGCGATGCGTGCTGCGGAGAGTGCTACGGCAGGATCGACATGTTCCAGAGGATCCTTTAACAGCTCTACAAGTTCATCTTTTGAAAATTCCGTTAAAAAAGAGGCGCAGATAGTGTCTAGCGCGGCGACTTTAACATCGGCTCTTGAGTCGGCAACAAGTTTTTGGAGCGCGGCTTTTGCCCCCGGACATTCTTTACGGCCCATAATTTTGGTAGCCAGCAGCCGCAAATCGGCGCTTTTGCTATTTGCCAGAACCGACAGCTCTTCGTCGGTAATATCATCGCTCATTTGAGCCAGAGATTCGACAGCGGCGGCTTTTTCCTCATAGGTCGCCTGCGAACTTACGGCAATAAGCTTGAGTGCGGGCGCTTCATTTTGCATCCGCATTTTGCCGATGGCCTTAATCACTTCGAGGCGCACCTGCCACACTCGTTCTTCGCGCAGCATTTTAGAAATTTGTTCTTTGAGCGGCAAATCGCCATAATGGCAGGCCAGTTGCGTAGCTACCGACCGAAGCACGGCGCTAGTCTCCTGCATCATTTCGAGCATTACGCCAACGGCCTTGGCGTCATTGATCAGGAAAGCGCTAATCAGAGCTATCAGCCGGTCGGGATACTGCACGGAGCGAAGTCCTTTTTTGATTACGCCCCATGAGACATTTTCGAGTGTGCTTCTTTCGGGTCGTTCCATGGCGCCAAGCGCGCCGATAGCTTCCTGTTCATAGCCGGCCAAAGCAAGGGATTGCAAATACAGATTTTTCAGCTTGTCGGATGCCGGAAAAGCCTGCACGCCCCGTTCGGCCTCGTTGCAGGCGCATTGAAAATCGCTAAGCAAAAAGCCGGCGCGCACTCTTCTCAGGATTGCTTCCTCATCTTCTGCGGCATGCAGAACAAAGCTGCAAAAAACAAAAAAAACGGCAAACAGCTTTCGCATCATTCTCCCAAGTTTAAGAGCAGCCTAGTGCTCTGTCAATATTAAAATTTAGGATTGTGCTAGCGCGAAAGCTCCTGCGAAGCGGCGATTGCGAGTCGGTCTTGTATTGATTAATACTAACCGACTCGCAATCGTCACTTCCCAGGGCTTTGGCGCCGCACAATCCTAAATTTTAACATTGACAGAGCACTAGTGTCTGGTTGCAAAAATTCGTTTCATTATTTAACCCGTCTTTTCCCAAGCGGTTTCACATTCGCGCTCAGCAACTTAATTCAAGTTGCTTTCGCGCTCCATGTTTTACCGCTCATAGAAAAATCCGAGCGTAAATAATATCACGAATTTTTGCAACCAAACACTAGCATGGCCTTTTCTTTTATGCAAACGGGCCCAGTTTGCGGCCGCCGATCAGATGATAATGCAAATGTAAAACAAGCTGTCCGGAAAGGGGGCCGCAATTAGTTAACAAACGATAGCCGTCTTCGAGGTGGAATTCTTTGGCCAGTTTTTGGGCGACGCCCGCGATTTCGGCTATGATTCCCAAATCCGCTTCGGGCACTTCCTGCAAGCTGGCGTACGCCTTTTTAGGAATGATCAGAATATGCACCGGGGCTATCGGCGCAATATCTTTAAAAGCTAGGATGCGTTCATTTTCAAACACCTTTTGACAAGGCAGCTTCCCATCAATAATTTTTTGAAAAACAGTCATCGACCTACTCCTCCAGTGCAACTTTCAGGGCGCGCAAGGCGGCTTCCCTGGTTTCCCATATTGAGATGAAGAGGCCCTTATGGCAGAAAATGGCGCCCGGCACGCCGGAAGCCTTCTCCAAAGCCTCATCTCTCAGTCCCGCCCACTTTACGGGCAGGGGCCGCCGCACATTCATGCGATCATCCAGCGTCGGCGGAATGGCCCTTAATTTCCAGTGTTTGCCGCTGGGCATAACGATATACAAGGCGGGATGCTGCTCGCCGCCCATGGCAAAGAAGGCTTCGACCCAGGATAACGACTCATCGCATACGATATATTTGTCGCTTTGCCCCATAAGTTTGCCGATCACGGTTCTGGCATGCAGTTCTTCAGCGAACCGTTCTTTCAGGCGCGAAAGGTGTCCCAGAACAAAATCAAGCGCTTCATAAAAGCATTGGTCCATAAGTTCGGGATCCGACTCTCTGTGCAGCGGCAAAAAATTGGATACGACCTGTGAAAACGAACAGAAGCCGATTTGGAGTTTTACGAGTCCGTTATCGTGGGCATCAACGCCGATCACCAGCGAATCGTTATAATAATCATATAAATCAGCAGAGATAATATTCCGCTCTTTCAAATAGAGTAAAATCATGCCGGCGCTGCTCAGATTTCCCTGATAGGAGACTTGATGGTGATCGAACCTTTTAACGGCCGGATCATAAATGCCGCCGACATCGCAAACAAACTCGCACCTCTCCAAAACAGCGGTATCGCGCGTGCGAAATATTTTAGTTTTATCGACCAGACCATACAAGACCAGCAGGGCGCAAGCCGTGATTTCATCGGCATGAAAGACCTCGCCATGCGTGCCGAGACTGTGAGGAATTATCTTTTTCACCTTCGTAACCCTTAAGTAATTATTGAGTTTAATCATTGAAAACTTTATCTACAAGTACATATGTTAAGCGAGAATAATATGGAAAGCTACTTAAGCTCGAGCCCTTATGATCTGGTCACACCGGACGGGGCGATAGAAACAATTGAATTTATCGACAGTACAACTGCCATTGCCGCGGTTATTTTTCATAATGTTTCATCCTGCTTCAAGGGTTTTGAGATTGATGCGGATCAAATCAGATTCAACTTGAAAAGCGTACTGGCGCAGCTGGGTGTAAACGCCGAATGCAGAAAAATACTGTTCAATGCGCCAAAAAACAGCATTGAGGCCGACATTGAATTTGAGGCTTATGGAGAACTGGGCATGGAGGCCTTGAGGATTCTTTCGCCGGGCATTTTTGTCGGGAAGCTATTTGCGGCCGACGACCGCCGCAAGGTCCGCGATCCCGATTATCTGATGCGCATGTTCGGCCGTTGCGACCGTTATGGCCGGCCGCTGCTCTCGTTTGGCACGCATAAAGACCACCTGATTCTGGAAAAGATTGACGGTTATACTACGGCTTTTCTGGAGTTAAAAAGGGGTGTAGTAACTTATAACAAATCGATCTACGGCCTGCTGCCCACTCTGGCGCGAACGCTAAAGCATAACAATTTTTTAAACCGCGACCTGGTCAAGCTGCATCAAGTGCAAGAGACCAACACTCCGGCGATAGTACAAAAAGACCAGATACTGCTAGTTAAAACGGCGCCACTCCATATCCGCACGGTCTTTGCCATGGTAAAAAGCGATCTGTTAGCGCCGGGCTTTCATCATACTTCGGCCAACCTGCTTCAACCGAACACGACCGCTTCCGGCGACATTTACGAGTTATTCGGCAACAGCGACCGGGCGATTAAAGAGATTCCGCTGGAGTTTTACACCTTGGAACCGCACAAGGAATATGTCTTTTTCGCGGACAGAGACCAGTTGCAGGCGATTATTGAAGAGCAGCCGCATGTTTTTTTCAGAGCATTTGAAACGGCGCCGCAGCCGGAGGATCTACTTACGGCGGTATTTGTCGTCAAGGGCGATCAGCTGGAAAACCTTACAACCGGGGACTGGATTTCGCGGCAAGCCTGCAAGCATCCTTTTCCCGGCATTGACCATCCTTCACGGCAGGCTCTGCTGGTTGAGAAGTATATTGAAGAACAGCCCTCCTATCCTTTTTTGAAAGCGATTGAAGACGATCTGATTACATCGCAAGGCATTCTGCTGACGCGCTACTTTCCATCGCCGCTTATGAAGCGCCTGTTGCTGGCCGACCATGTGCAGCGCTGTTTAAAGGGGATCTACTTTCAGCATCCGTCGCGCTCTTCGAATGATTTTTTCTCACAGGAGGATCGTGGGTTTCTGCTGGACCTGGCAAAATTTGCCATTCCGGTATTTTGGGTAGACAAGGATCTGAACCGGATTTTGCAGTATGCGCTCAAGCCGGGCAAAGATATGGGCATGTTTGTGCCGCTGCCATTAATCGAGACTTTCCGCAAAGCGACTTTTTTCGGTGTTTACGGCTCCAACCTGATTGAGGGCAACTTTGAAGCGGAATTGATTGCCCTGCTTAAAGGTATTATAGTGCTTCGTTCCGAGATCAACCATCCGCTCCTGTGTGAAACGACGCCTTTGGCGCTAATCACCGGCGGCGGACCGGGTGCGATGGAAGTGGGCAACCGGGTGGCTAAAAAGCTGCAGATTCTCTCGTGCGCCAACATTGCCGACTTTAGTCCAAAAGATGGCGGGGTGGTCAACGAACAGAAACAAAATCCGCATGTAGAAGCTAAAATGACCTACCGGCTGGAACGATTGGTAGAGAGGCAAGCGGAATTTTATCTGGACTTTCCGATCTTTTTAATGGGCGGGATTGGCATGGACTTTGAGTATGCGCTTGAAGAGGTGCGGCGCAAAACCGGCTCCTGCTCTACGACACCGATTATGCTTTTTGGCGACAGGGAGTATTGGAAGAAGAAGATCACCTCGCGATTTCACTGCAACATGGAGACCGGCACGATTAAAGGTTCGGAGTGGGTCAGCAACTGTTTTTACTGCATCCAGACAGCCGAACAGGGGCTAAAAATCTACAGAGACTATTTTAAAGGCATCCTACCGATCGGCAAAACCGGTCCAATCTATGAAGATGGATTTTGCGCCTCCTACTAAGAGGCGCGAAACAGCACTAAAAACCGTACGACATTTTGAAAGCGCCGTAAGTCGTCTTTCTTTTAAAGAACTGTCCTTCCATCGAGTAGCCGTTATGGAACTCGCCGAAGATCCTGATCTTTCTGCCGACTTTTTGCAACTTGCTCCATTCATAGCCGAAGACAACCGTCTCGTCAAAATTCCAATGCCACACCTGCCAGTTCTGGATATGGGCGGCGGCGAAGAAGTTACCATATAATTTATGATAATAGAACTTGTGGCCCCAGAATCTTGATTCCACGCCATATTGCACATAAAAGCGCTTCATGGGGAATGATCTGTCGCTATGCATGATCCAACCCGGACCGATATACAGCCTCCACACATCGCTTGCCTGAAAAGAGGTGAAGAAATCAAGTACTTCGTAGCTGGGATTAACCCTGTTAAAGCCGGGGTGATTGACCATAAACTCATCGCCCAAGTGGGAAGAGAGGTGATAGACGCGCAGTCTGAAAGACCATTTATTGCGGGCATATGTTAAAGGAATGCCTCCGTAGAAGTCGGTGTTGACCAGTTCGGTTCCGCCGTTAATGTTGGGGCTGCCGGGCTTGAGATTAAAGACGGACCAGATGCCGCCCTCAATACCGATCTGCAAATCGCCCTTCCAGACATCGAGCCAGCGAAAGATCGCGAAATCATCGCCAAGCGAGATTACCGCTGCGGACTTGCCGCACACTCTGTCTCCGCCCCGATAACCTATAGAATAGACTACCTGCCTGGGACTGGCGGCTAGCGGCAGGAAGAGTTCGGTCATTTGCGGAAACCAGATACCGCTCATTTGGGGCCGGTTTAAGTATTTCTGCCGTTCTTTCATTTCCTTAGGCGGCATGCCGTCATCAAAAGTTTTAACTTCCTTGACGCCGGGCACATCTTTAATAAAGGAAATGATACTCTGAGCGTTCTGCTGATTTTTGGACAGGTTGGCCAGCCAAACGGTATGATCCTTTACGACGACCTGAACGCGGTACTCATAGAAGTGCATATCGACCAAAGCCTGGATATATCCTTCAAAATAGGGATCCGGCGCTCCTGCAATCGACTCTTCCGGCAGATTGTCGCTACGGGTTAGCGAAGCTACCATATCATCTTGCACTAAAGCCGGTTCGGCTGCCTGGCCATATAGAGCCACGCCAAAAACGCATAAAAACAAACTATATTTAAATATTTTCATTACAGACCACCTATAAAAGCTAATTATAGTTTCCCTATAAACAATAACTTAATTATCGAGCAATATTTTTGTAAAAATATTTTTCACTAATACTAAAATACCTGATTTTTAGAGAAACAGATCCGGCTTCGCCGAATGATTTTGCAGTCCTGCCAAGTTATACATACTGTAATCTCGCCTTTAGAACGATACGCGATTACAGCATGTATATCATCTAGGGTTCTGAATATTTAGAGGATGTTACAGTAACGGACAACCAGTGAAATAGATTGTTTTGCGCACTCACAACAACATTTAGGCGTAGCGCTCATACAATCACCAACCCCGGCTACACTTTAGGCCCTTTATCGATTATCGTACCTAAGGGTCCGTAAGGAAATAACTACCACATTTCAGCTGCGCCAAAGCCCCGGGC